>PHBN01000137.1:0-6331 GCA_002840635.1 Deltaproteobacteria bacterium HGW-Deltaproteobacteria-1 | reverse complement strand
TCAACAAGACGGACATTGCAGACAATGGCACCGTCCGACATACTCATATCCGCCGCTTTGATTATATCTTCTTCTGTCACTCCAAATTCGGAAAGCTTTTGCGGATGGCCGATTTTTTTCGAGAAATCAAAAACGGCTTTAACCGCGGTCTCGGCTGCCTGTTTAGTGGTGCTGCCCTTTTCGTATACACCCATAGCCTGGGCTATTTCCGCGTAATAATCTTCTGCATCGGGCAGATTAAATTCCATACAATGAGGCAGCAGTATGCCGTTGGCGACGCCATGCGGAACATGCGCCACAGCGCCGATAGAATGAGCCATGGCGTGCACCAAGCCCACCATTGAGTTACCAAAGGCCCAGCCCGCCATAGTGGCTGCTAATTGCACCTGACCGCGGGCGGTGAGGTCGCTGCCGTTTTTAATGCAAGTTGGAAGATATTTATTTAAAAGCCGAATGGCATGCAGGCCAAGAGCATCAGCAATCGGTTCATGATCCACGTCAGATATAGCCTCAACTGCGTGAGTCAGGGCATCCATTCCGGTAGAAGCTGTTAGGAGCGGCGGTAACTTGGCCGTTAATGTGGGATCAAGAATAGCAACGCGCGGGGCGTTGTAGGTCTCCACAATCAATCTTTTTTGTCCCTTGCTTTTATCGTAAACTACCGCGATCCAGGTAACTTCGCTTCCCGTTCCGGCAGTAGTAGGTATGACGATGTGTGGTGTCTGCAACCTAGTTAATTGCTGAATTCCTTCAAAATCAGCAAGTGAACCACCTTCGGTCAGCAGAATACACATGCCTTTGGCGGTATCAATCGCGCTGCCGCCGCCGACGCTGATGATAATATCCGCGCCCTTCTCCCTGGCAAATGCCGCCGCCCGGTCAATAACGTCCAGCCCCGAATCCTGCGGCACATCGCTGAAAACTCCGACACATTTTCCGCCCAGGGACTTTGTGATTTTGTCCAGTAAGCCCACCTTGATGATGCCCGGATCCGTAACGATCACCGCGCGCGAGCAGCCCATGGCGCTCATTTCGGAATCCAGTTCCGAAGTGGACGAACCGTTGCCGAAAATGATTTTTGTCGGGCCGAAATACACAAAAGATAAATCCTGATCGTAAGCCATCACCGTCTCCTTTATTTTTAATCCCCGTCGGGGAAGATCGTTTCCACTTCCGTTAAAAGATCAACAACCTTGTTGATCGTTTTGACCATGCGCACCACGTAAGTCAGATCACCCTTCAATTTTAACTTGCCCTGCATCAGGGCTTTGGTCGGGTCGAGTTCTTTCTTGGCTACCTGTTTCCAGCGGGCATAGTCGCCGGTCATGATAAATTTTGCCGTCTGCGCTTTTGCCGCGTCGCAAATTAAAAATTCAAGCGCATCGCCATGCCAGTAATCGGTGAACATGTAAACGGTCTCCGGAAGGTTTCTCGACGGGTCCGCATTGACCGTAATGGAAACGCTTCCTTCCCATTCCTTGGCAATTTCCTTGTACTCTTTGGAACTGTTGATTTTTTCTTTCCAGGCGTCCATCCATTCCTGCGTAAAAGCCTTGTAGCCAGCCATTTTTTCTCTCCCTTCCTATTTATAAAGTTTTTCTTTCAATTCCAGAAGCCCGAGTTCCAGCAGCTTCTCTTCACTGACAATACCTTCCGGGGTTAACCCGCGAATGGCGTAATACTCATCTCTTAAAAGCTTTACATCCGGCACGGAGCCGGCTCTAGCGCCTTCATCAATAGCGGTAAGAATCTTTTTCGGCAGAACGTCATCCTTGATGGTAATGCCCAGCAGATTATTGATTCCCCGCTTCAATGTCCAATCGCGCGCGCCGCAGATCAGCAAATCGTTAAAATCAAAATTGTATCCGGTAATCGCATTGAAGGCGTCGCGGATGGTTTCCGGTTTCAGGCAGTAGAGTACATAATGGCACATGGAAAGGCTGTTACCCAGAATGCCGTAATTTTCCGCATTAAAGACCATCCGCGCCTTGCCCTGCGACGTTTGTCCGTCATAGTCCTCCTTCATGTCAAAAAGCTGCGGCCACGAAACCATTCCCTGCTCCATGCCCATCGCCGCGTGCTGAAGGTGACAGGCGCCCCGGTTGGACATCATGTAGGCAAGACCCATCCCGTGATACCCCCGCGGGTCATGCATGGGAAGATCAAGTCCCTTGACGTGGGCGACGCAATCGAGCGCTTCCGCGCCAAAATGCCTGGCGGCAGAAACGGATCCACCGGCAAGGACATCGCCGAACCCCTCCCGCCGCGAAATTTTGCCAAGCAGCGCGAGAACCGCCTCCATGTTTCCCCATTCCAGCTTCAGGCCGTCCGCCGCTTCGGCGCTGATGATCCCTTTTTCATAGAGTTCCATGGATACGGCAATGGCCGCACCTGCGCTGATGGTACGGCGGCCAGATCACTGTTCATGATCAGCGTGCCGAAGGTGCCGCAGGTTTCATATTCCGGACCGGGGCCTTCGTCGGACTGGTAGGGGCCGTCTTTCACGGCCGTCACTCTTTTGCAGGCAACCGGGCAATTGGAGCAGGCATGCGCTTTGACCAGATAATGTTCCGAAAGCGACGGGCCGCTCAATTTGGAGGAAATCTCAGCATCTTCGCCGGCCGACCAGTTCTTGAACGGAACATCGCCGGTCATTGTGCCGAGGTCCATGGCCGCGTCCGACCCCATCAAGTGCAGCGATTCGGCAAAGGCGGAATCTTTGATTTCCGCAACGGCCGTCTTGAATGTCTCTTTGTATTTAACTTCATCGGCTTTCCCCGGCGCCTGATTGCCCCGCGCAGTTATTGCCTTGAGGTTTTTAGCACCCATCACGGCACCCAGGCCCGTGCGTCCGATATAGTGCCCCTTGTCGTTGGCGATTGCCGAAAACATGACCCGGTTTTCTCCGGCCGGGCCGATGGCCAGCACCTTGATGCTCTTGTCAGGGGCTTTCAGAATGTCGGTTGTCTCATAAGTGTCTTTGCCCCAAAGATCGGTGGCGGGCAGCAGGCTGGCTTCATTATTGGTTATGGAAAGAATGACAGGTTGCGGGCTTTTGCCGGTGATAATCACGCCGTCAAAGCCTGCGCGTTTCAATTCCGGGCCGAAGTTGCCGCCGCAGGAGGATTCGCCCCAGATGCCTGTTTGCGGAGATTTGGCGGCCATGGCAAAACGAGAACTGCCCGGGAACCCGCTGCCGACCATGGGACCGTTGATCAGCATCAGCGGATTTTCAGGTGACAGGGGATCAGCCTGCAGATCGAATCGTTCCAAATAAAGTGATGCCGCGAGAGAGCTTCCGCCGATGAACTTCTTTAATCGTTCTTCTTCGATTGTAAAATCCGAACAGACACCGGCGGTCAAGTCAACCTGTAGGAATTTTCCAGAATAACCGTTTTGCATAACTGCCTCCGTATATTGACGTAAAAAAAGATTTATTTTTTTACCGAACGACTTCACTTATTTCCAAAACGGCGCCAATACCTGTATCAGAAATCAAGTGGAGGGTCAAGGCGAGCATAGTACCCTGATCCCTGAATCTGTCATCAGTATGCCTGTTTATACAACGCGGCGACTTCACCCGGATCGTTCACCCGCCGCGGGTTGAAGATGGCCGCCGTATCGCAGATTGCGTGAAACGCAGCCATGTCCAGCATGTCTTCCTTCACTCCCGTTTCACGCAACTGCAGCGGATGTTCCACCTTTTTCATCAAAGCTTCAACGGCATCCGCCGCGGCCAGTGCCGCGTCACGCCCTCCCGTGCCATTCTTCGCCCCCAGGGCTGAGGCTACCTGCGCCAGCGCCTCTGTTGCGTGATCGACGTTATAACGCATCACCTTGGGCAGGACAATTCCGCAAGCCTCACCGTGCGGCAAGTGGAACAACGTCCCAAGCGTGTGGGCCATCGCATGCGCAAGTCCGACCTGCGCAACCGTAAACGCCCAGCCCGCCAGTGTTGCCGCGATCTGCATATTGAGTCTGGCTTTTTCATTTTTCCCGTCGGCCACCACCAGCGGCAGATTTTCGGCGATCAGCCGGATGGCCTGCATAGCCTGGGCGTCGCAAATCCGGTTGGACATGGTGCTCATCATAGCTTCAATTGCGTGCGTCATGGCGTCCATGGCTGTCGCCACAGTCATTCGCTTAGGTAAAGACATTGTAAAGCGCGGATCCAGGATGGCCGCGTTGGGCATGATAAATTTGTCCACAATAAACAGCTTGCGTCCGGCGCCGTGACTCGTTAAAACGGACACGCTTGTGACCTCGGAGCCGGTTCCTGATGTCGTGGGAATCGCGATATGAGGTGTCTGCGGTTCCGTCAATGTCAGAAGATTTAAGTGATCGTTGGCCTTGCCGCCATTCTTCAGGGTAACGGCAACACCCTTGGCTGCATCTATGACACTGCCGCCACCCACGCTGACCAGGCAGTCGGCATTGATTTCACGGGCAAACGCGGTGGCTGCATCCACGGTTTCCAGATCAGGATCAGATGGAATTCTGTCGAACATGCCCGCATACCGGTCGCTCAGGGCACTTGCGGCCAGATCGGCCAATCCGGCTGCTCTCACACCCGGATCCGTAAGGATCAGGACACGACGGCAGCCGATATCCGAAACGATTTTATTGATCGAAGCAAGCGATCCATGTCCGGCCACGACCGCCGTGGGACAGAAATAGGAAAATCCTTCAACTCTCTTGTTGTCCGAAAGGATCTGCCAGGTCATGTTGGTTTTTGTGTCGGCCATGGCATTGATGTGGACGCGCTTGACCTGAGTGTAACTGTGGAGGCATTCCAGGCCAAGATCGCGGCCCACGCCGGACTGCTTGTAGCCGCCGAAGGGGCAGAAATCGGCAAAGACATGATAGTTGTTGATCCACATGGTGCCGGTGCGGACGCTTGCCGCGACGCGTTCCGCGCGGGCCGTATTACTGGAGAAAACGCCGCCCCCCAGGCCGTAAATGGAATCGTTGGCAATCGCGACGGCTTCTTCATCGCCATCATATTTTATCACGCACACGACCGGACCGAAAATTTCCTCCTGAGCGATGCGCATGCTGTTTTTCACGTTGGCAAAAATGGTGGGTTTAAAATAAAACCCTCCTTCCAGCCCCGGCACCGCCGCGCGTTCTCCGCCGGTAATCAACTGCGCGCCCTCCGCCTTGCCAATCTGGATGTAGCCCTCGACCGTGGCCAGCTGTTCACGGCTGACCAGCGGCCCGAGATGTGAGTCGGGATCGAGCTGATAACCGATTCGCAGGGCTTCCGCTCGTTTTTTCATTTTTTCGACAAATTCGTCGTAAATTTTGGCCGGGACCAGAACGCGCGTGCCGGATTCACAAACCTGCCCCTGATGGAAGAAGGTTCCAAAGCAGGCTCCTTCAACTGCCAGATCGATATCCGCGTCATCCAGAATGATATTGGCCGATTTGCCGCCCAGTTCCAGCGTGACTTTTTTAATGGTGTCGGCGGCCATTTTCATGACTTCGCGTCCGACTTCCGTGGAACCGGTGAGGGATATTTTATCGACATCCTTATGTGTGCACAGTACTCGACGGAGACCGGAATTTCTTCCTTCCAGGGAAACCGGGTGGTGGACGCCAGGCTTAAGTTGCGCAAAACGGAGATGCACAAAAGCGGCCAGTACTTGGCCAGATTGATTACCTGTCCGGAATCCATGCTTTCCGTTGCCGCCAGGCGAAGGCCCTGCTGCGCGATCTGATCGGCAAAGTCTTGTATCTTGGCCATGCGGGCGGCAGGGGTCAGCCCGCTCCAGACGCCGCTGTCAAACGCCCTGCGGGCCGCCGCGATTGCTGCTTCGGCATCGGCAATGCCCGCCCTGGCTATAGTGGCTATCGGCAGTCCCGTGCCGGGGTCAATCGATTCAAAGGTTTTACCGCTTTGTGCATCCACAAATTTTCCGTCAATGAACAGTTTGTAGCTTTCCATGGTTCCCCTTTCCCCGATCATTAAAAATGTACTTGACTTGTAAAACCTATTCTGACTGTATATGCAGATGTAAAACGAATGTCAACGATTAGTGATGTTTTATTAAAAATACCGTTTTATCATGAAACACTTTTATGTGTTATTTGTGACGGGGCAGCAAGTAGTGATATAAAGACATAACGAAAATAATACTTAATTAACATTTCCAGGATGTTACAATGATTCAGGAAAAAGACAACGCCCTCAACGCCCTGATGGCCGCATTCCCCTCTTCTGAAACATGGGCCACGTTTTACCAAAACAAGGACAATTCGCTGATTGTCGACACCGTGCTCCATTATGCGGCCCGCAGCGGTCTGATCAAAAGCGCCGATTCGGGCAAGT
>PHBN01000499.1 GCA_002840635.1 Deltaproteobacteria bacterium HGW-Deltaproteobacteria-1 | reverse complement strand
ATCAACGCAGCCTACTGGGTAAGAAAAGTGCGCAGCAGAATTATTGAGGAAGAATAATATGAGCGTGTCCTTGATGATGATTTGGGCGGGTTGTTTTGCTGCGGGGATGGCCCTCGGCGCTTTCTACTTCACCGCGCTCTGGCAGACGGTGCGGCGCCTGCCGTCCACGGCAAGCCCCGTGCGCCTGATGCTGGGCAGCCTTTTCCTGCGCATGGCCGTGCTGACGGCTGGATTTTATTTTGTCATGGGTGCCCACTGGGAACGGCTTGCCGTCGCCCTCGTGGGTTTTGTTGTGATGAGGAAAATTCTCACTTATCGCCTGGGTCCTCAAAAAGCGGCTCACGCGGTTCAATAAAGAATAACCGGCAGATCCCTCATCAAGCCGGTCAAGGAGTCGATATGGAGATTGTACCTCTCGGTCAGATCAGTCCCGATCAAGTGATCCTCTGGAGCTGGGGCTTTGTTACGATCAACGCGACCATCCTTTATACATGGCTGGTGATGGCCATTCTGGTTGGCGGATCCATTCTGGTCACGCGCAATCTTTCTTCTGAGATGAATGCTTCACGCTGGCAGCATTTTCTGGAAGTGATCATTTCCGTTATCCGCGGCGAAATCAGTGAGATGACCAAGAGAGGAGCGGACCGTTATATCCCGTTGATCGGAACGCTCTTTTTATTCATCTGCACATCCAATGTGCTCGCGATCGTGCCGGGCTATGTCGCGCCGACGTCGTCCATGACGACTACGGCGGCGCTGGCCACTTGCGTTTTTATCGCCGTTCCCTATTACGGTATTTCCCGAAACGGGGTGTTCCATTATGTGAGGGAATATTTTCAACCCTCATCATACGGAGACAAATAAAGAAGGCGTTAGCGCTTAAAAACAATTTTATAAAGGAGGAGTATTTATGGACAGCATCAGTATCGTCGCGATGGCATCAATTTTCGGTGCGGCTTTGGCAATGGCAATTGGTTCACTTGGTCCCGGTCTGGGTATGGGACAGGCAATCTCCCAGGCGCTGGCCGCGATTGCCCAGCAGCCGGATGAGAGAAACTCTTTAACAAGAACGCTTTTTGTGGGATTGGCCATGATTGAATCCATCGCCATTTACTGCTTCGTTATTTCCATGATTCTGATTTTCGCCAATCCGTTCTGGGGACACATCATAAAGTAAGGGGGAAGATCCATGCATATCAACTGGTTTGTTTTTTTAGCGCAAATCTTTAATTTCCTCCTGCTCATGTACTTGTTGAAACGTTTCCTTTACGGGCGGATCATCAAAGCCATGGATGACCGGGAAGCAAAAATCGCCGCGCGTTTTGCAGAAGCGGAACGGCTGAAAGTTGAAGCCAATGAGGCGGTCGAACTTTACGAAAAGCGTAACCAGTTGCTTGGCGAGAAAAAAGAACAGATGCTCAACGAGGCAACGATGGCAGCCGACGCCAAGCGAAAGGAGTTGATGGAAAAAGTGCGCACAGATGTCGATGCCGTGAAGGCAAGATGGCAGGATATGCTGGTTCGGGAACAGGACGCCTTTTTCTATGATTTGCGTCAGCGGGCGGCCAAACAATTGTATGCGACGGCACGCAAGGCGCTGGCTGATCTGGCTGATGTGGAACTGGAAGAGAGGATCGTTGATGAATTTATCCGTCGCGTCAAAGCGCTTGATGAGGAAAAAAGTATTCAGATTCGCAAGGCGATCAGTGGCGGAGGAAATAAGGTCATTATCCAGAGCGCCTTTGGCATTTCCGAACCAAGGCAGTCACAAATCGAAGAGGCGTTGAAGAAGCAGATCACGAACGGTTTTACGATTCGTTATTTGAAACAGCCGGATATTGTGTCGGGCATCGAATTACGGGTGAATGGGCACAAGATCGCCTGGAGTCT
>PHBN01000498.1 GCA_002840635.1 Deltaproteobacteria bacterium HGW-Deltaproteobacteria-1 | reverse complement strand
ATGCTCGCCTGCAATGTCGCCTGCCCGAAGGGTCTGAATGCCGATTTCCGTCCTGGTTCTTTCTCCGATGATCCCCTTTCGGGTATAAACCGCTTCTTTTTCCAGATTGCGGCCCAGTTTGTCGGCAATCACCTGCGCCATCTGCATGGCAGTACCGCTGGGCGCGTCCTTTTTTAAGTGGTGGTGCGCCTCGAAGATTTCAACATCATAATCATCACCGAAAATACCCGAACAATACTCCAGCACTTTCAGCATGACATTGACGCCGACGCTCATATTCGGAGAAAGGACACATCGTGTCTTTTCCGCCAGCCGTTTAACGATTGTCATTTCACTGGGAGTAAACCCTGTCGAACCGATAACAATGCTTCGATTTTTCTCGCTGGCAATTTCCAGATAGTGCAGAGACGCATCATGATTTGTAAAATCGATCACCACGTCCGCCTGATCAATGCAGTCGGCCAGTTGATCACTGACCGTCACGCTTGTCGTGCCCCAGCCCAGTGAATGGCCGACATTTCTTCCGATGATCGGGTGACCTGTCACCTCGATGGCCCCGACAACCCGGATATCTTCCATTTCTGAAATCAGGTTGATAATCCTGCCGCCCATTTTCCCGCCTGCGCCTGTAACAATAGCCTTAACCATAACCACCACTCCTCGGATGACAATTCATTCTTTCAAGATGACCAGATCAAGCCATAATTGGCCATGACTTTTTTAAGCTTTTCATAATTTGCCGGCGCCATTTTACACAATGGCAGCCTGTATTCATATTCAATTTTCCCCATCAGTGCCAGGGCCGCTTTTACAGGTGTCGGATTCACCTCGATAAAAAGAACATCAAACAGAGGACTCATTCTATGATGCAGTTGACGTGCTTTCGCCAGATGCCCTTCATCAATCGCATCCACCATGGCGGCCATTTCAGCGGGAACGATGTTAGACGCAACGGAGATGACGCCTTTCCCGCCGATAGCCATCAGCGGCAGCGTAAATCCGTCGTCGCCGGACAAAACGTCAAAGTCCGGTCCGCACAAATCAAGCACATCATTCATCTGCTTGATGGAACCGGAAGCTTCCTTGACGCCGACAATATTTTTAATTTTTGACAGCCGAAATATCAATTCC
>PHBN01000497.1 GCA_002840635.1 Deltaproteobacteria bacterium HGW-Deltaproteobacteria-1 | reverse complement strand
TTGGGACAATCGATTGATCTTGATGATTATGAAAAAGACAGCCCGGCGGACTTTGCACTTCTGAAAAGGGCAAACTTAAGTGAGTTAAAAAGAGGGATTTATCATAAGACGCGGTGGGGCAATGTCCGGCCGGGCTGGCATCTGGAATGCGCGGCCGTGTCTCAAAAATACCTGGGAACGGCTTATGACATTCATATCAGCGGAGCGGATGAAACGTTTCCCCATTGTGAAAATATTATTGCGATCAACAGGGCGTTTTCCGGCCACAGCGGTGCGCGTTACTGGATCGGGGCTGAATTAATCCTGGTGGACGGAAGAAAAATGTCCCGTTCTCTGAATAACGCCGTTACTATCGCACATCTGAAAGAAAATGGTTATCGAGGCAGGGATATCCGCTTTTTTCTGCTCGGAATGAATTACCGAAAACCGATCAGCTATTCTGAAAAGGCCCTGCAGATGGCCAGAAACACGGTTAAAAAAATTGATACGTTTATCCACCGGCTACAGGTCATTGATAATCATGCTCAAGATGATCCCGATGTTGATCAGATGATTTACGATCTTCATCTTGACTTTGAGAAGGCTTTAGATGACGACATCAACATCTCTGGTGCCCTGGCGGCTCTTTTTGGTTTTGTTGGTAAGATTAATGTGCCTTTGGCGCAGGGGGAAATCAGCGGGCCTGACGCGCGGAAAATTATTAAAGCACTGGAAAAGATAAACGAAATACTGGGAATTATGGATATTGGAGAACAAACACTGCATCACGATGTTGCCGAACTTGTTCAAAAAAGGGAGGGCGCCAGAAAAGCCGGGAACTGGCCGGAGGCGGATTTGCTGAGGGATCAGCTGACTGCGCTCGGTGTTGAAGTCTTGGACAGTCATCAGGGAACAATCTGGCGGTTTAAATAGGCATATGGGGAAAATAAGGAAATCTGTTATCGCAGGTTCCTGGTATCCGGGGGATTCCTCGGTATTAAGGGATGATATTACCAAGTATATTCAAAATGTACCCCAACGGGAACTGGAAGGCAATATTGCGGCATTAATTGTACCTCACGCCGGTTATGTTTATTCCGGCCAGGTAGCGGCATATGCATATAAACTGCTCCTGGGGAAACGATATGATTC
>PHBN01000136.1 GCA_002840635.1 Deltaproteobacteria bacterium HGW-Deltaproteobacteria-1 | reverse complement strand
TTTTCGCTGTCCTGCAACTTTTTCATCATGAGCTGGGTTTGATTTGCCTGGTCCCGTAAAAGTGTTTCGATTCCCTGCGTTTCAATCTCGCTTTGCCGCAGGGTTTCTGCATTAATCTTACGGCTGGTGATGTTCCGGGAAACGCCCAAAATTTCTGTTATCTTACCGCTGATGTCCCGAATGGGCGTCAGATTGGATTCTGTCCATACGGTAGATCCGTCTTTACAGAGGTATTCCAGTTGAACAATCCGTGACCGAATCCTGGGGGCCTTTTTGGAATGTTCCAGAGCAAGTTCTTCTTCCCAGATGGTGCTGGCCAATTCAACAGACTCGGGTGTGAAGATTTCATCCAGCTCCTGCTCCATGGCCTCCTCCACCGTGAAGCCTCGTAATTGCTCTACGGACGGACTGACATAAGTCAGATTATGATCCATGTCCATTGTCCAGGTCATGTCACCGATATTTTCTGCAAGAATCTCAAGGTGTCTTGTTCTTTCTTTAAGCTCATCTTCCATTATCTTGCTTTCGGTTATATCCCTGTTGCTTGCGCGTGTACCGGCATACTGGCCGTCATCATTATAAACAGGCTGGCAGACATGACTTATCCAACGAACTTTACCGTCCTTACGGATAATTCTGAATTCTTCATCATCCGGGACTTTTGATTTTTTCTCCATAGTGCGGTGTTCCGTAAAGATGGGCCGGTCGGACGGATCGATAATTTTGAATAGAAGATCCCTGTTTTTTTTAAATTCTTCTTCGGTGTACCCGGTAATCCGTTTACAGGAAGGCGAGGTATAGAGTAAGCGATCATCAACATCCAGCCAATATTCCCAATCATGGCTGTTTTGGGCAATCAGGCGATATTGTTTTTGGCTGTTCTTCAATTCGGCAATATCAGTCTGATATTTGATATTTAACTCTGCATAATCGGCTACCTGCTGCCGAAGCACTTTGACATCTTCAAAAAGCTGTATCCGTGTTTTGTCTCTGTCGCCAGCCATAGACCCCCCTTTATGATAAATGCAATTTTATGAAATAAAACTTGCATGCTGACATTTGAAAGCATTTATATTCTATACACATCGGTTGCTAAAAGCAAAGATTAATTGCGTGTTTTCCGACGAGGGCGCGGAACGTGTCAAAATAATGAAAAGGACAGCCGTTTGCCTGTTTTCATCATCCGAGAGAATTTGACACTTGACAATCAGATGAAAACAACTTCAGGAAAAATGTAGGAAATGATTGATAGGCTGTTCCTTTATGACCGGTAGTCCTAAAATGATTTCATATACTTACAATTATGCTTGACCGCGTTCAACATGTAGGATAAAAGTAATACAAGTAAATTAATGTGCATAAGCACATTGGAATAAACATGAGGAGGCAATGGAGATGGCAAAATATCTCTACAACGAGGAGGCCGTTGCAAATCTTAGAATCAGCGACACGTCCATTCTGGATCGTTTGGTTGATTTTGAGTCCGCGCGAGCGGCGCATTTGAAAAAGGAACATGCCAAGAAAGACAAACGGATGACGATTGGCGAGGCGGTAGATGCTTATGTAAAGGATGGGCAAAAAGAATCTGCAGATGATCGGAGCGCCCAATACCAATCAGAGTTTTTTTATCACTTACGGATTAGTGACCCATTCCCACAGTTCATACACCGGAGCGGAGATGCGCGGGATTGATAAAGTCTATGACCGCGCTCTCAAGGCCGGCAAGATCCAAATTCTGTCCGAGTGGAGTCACGGAGGCGCTGCGCAGGGATTTAAGGCCGCCCAGCTCGGCACGCCTGGTTTTTGCAGCAAACAGATGCTCGGAAGCGACATCGTGCGCTACAATCCTTACCTGAAGGTGATACAGAATCCATTAAAGGCGGAAAAGGATCCCGTTGTGTTTGTTCCGGCTTTGTATCCCGATGTGGCGATTATCCATTGCCACGCCGCTGATAAATACGGCAACGCTTATATTTACGGTCCGGCCGTCAATGATATGGCCGTGGCCGCAGCAGCACGCAAGCTCATCATCACGGCTGAAGAGATCGTGCCCGAAAACGACATCCGCTATAACAAGCAGGGGCAGATTATCCCATTCTTTCAATGAATGGATTAAGGGCACTAAAAATCAGTTTGAGTTCGTCGACAAACTGGGAGGTGCGAAGTGGATCGCCGAGGCACGCCGTCAGACAAAGGCCGCCGAAGGTGACAACGAAGACATTGATTTCTCATACGAGGAATATACCCTGAAGCATGATTCAGGACTTTACTATTAAGACAGGAGTATATTATGCAAGACTTAAATGCACCCGCCAATCCTTTAGAGACATTGGCTTATATCATAGCGCAGCAGATCCAAGATCATTCGATCGTGTATATCGGTACCGGAATCCCGATGGTGGCCGGGATTCTGGCCAAGAAGACCCATGCCCCCAATATTACCCTTGTGTATGAATCCGGGGGACAGGATCCGATTGAGGGCGACATGCCCTGGTCGGTCGGTTGTCCTTTTACCTGGCGCAAGTCCCCCACTGTTATGGAAATGTCCTATTCGTTCGCGCAATGCTACAACGGGTATGTTGATATTGGTTTTTTGGGTTTTGCCCAGGTGGATATGTACGGCAACGTGAACACCCACATGATCGGAAAGGATTATCACCATCCCAAGGTCCGCCTGACCGGAAGCGGCGGGAACAACGATCTGTCTTCGCTCACCGAGAAAATGGTATTGGTCGGGCTCCAGACTCCGGACAAGTTCCCGGAGAAGGTTGATTTCATCACCTCCGTGGGGCATCTGACCGGCGGCAATTCGCAACCCTGACCCCCGGCGTTACTTTTGAGTTGGCACAACAGTTGACCGGTTTTGAACTTCTCAAGCCCGAAGGGGAAATCCCCGAGACGAAGCTGGTCACACCTGAGGCTTTGAAGGTTATACGCACCCAGGTTGACCCGCGTGGTGTTTTCACAACCATGCCCACTGCATAACTATTGAACGAATGGGGGACACCTCGTCCCTCATTCGTTTCTTTTTGCGTCAACGGTTTAATTCGTTGCCATGATAATATATCTTCCCCGGATTTGTTGCATTATCCATCTCTATACTTCTACTTTCACTGGCTTCTACACCTGATCTTGCTTTGTCCGAATATTCTTAAGCCGTTTTTCTGTGATGCAAATGCGAAAAAGTAAATGCTTGAATAACGGTGAAAAAGTTTCTTTATGAAGAGGGACAAGGGGTGCATCCTGTCAGAACAAAGCGTTACGGAACCGGTGATCATTGCAAAAGGATATTCCTTGTCGCACCAAAGCATCCGGAAAATTTCTGGTCAATGCAGGGTACTGTCGATCTTTTAGGCGCCAGGACCCTCATGCCTAACGCAGCATTGGCAACCCTCATGGCGTTGACCCCGCCCGGTGTCAATGTTGAATATGTCTTATGTGACGAAAATGTTTCCACGCTCGACTGGAATATGCCCTGTGATCTTGTTGCTGTAACCGGCGCAACGTTGCACAGCAAAAGGATTCACGAATTATGCGCGGGATTTAGACAAAAGGGTGTAAAAATAGCTCTGGGCGGAACATACGCGAGTATTAATCATGACCAGTGCCACTTGCTTGCCGACTACCATTTTATCGGTGAGGCCGAATATACCTGGCCTTTATTCCTTCAGCAATGGATGGAAGGAAACGCCGGTTCCGTATATTCCCAGGAAACATATATCGATTTGAAAGATAGCCCTGCGCCGGACTGGTCATTAATTAGCACGGCCGACTATATTAACATCAACGTGCAAACCAGTCGCGGTTGCCCAAATTGTTGCGAGTTCTGTGATGTCATTCAGTACGCAGGACACAAACCGCGCACCAAATCTGTCCGGCAGGTACTTCGTGAAGTTGAAACGGCGCACAAGATCGGTGCTCGCACGGTGTTTTTCTCCGATGATAATTTTATGGCTGACAAACGTTTTGCTCGAGAACTTCTTGTGTCTTTAATCGATTGGAACACTGTCCAGTCCCGGCCTCTTTCTTTTTCCACGCAAATCACGGTGGAAATAGCTGATGATCATGAAATGCTCAAGATGTGTGCTGACGCGCGCTTCTCCGTGCTTTTTCTCGGCGTTGAGACGGTGCGGAGAAAAAGTCTGGAAGAAGTAAAAAAGAGCCACAATTTAAAATATGACATCTTTGAACGCATCAATAAAATTTCCCGCTATGGAATTATGCCCTATCTCGGCTTGATTGTCGGGTTTGACAATGATGACGAAAGTGTTTTTGATGAACTCTATGATTTTATTACACGCACGAACAGCCCGATCGCCGGAATCAGCCTGCTCAACGCGCCACGGTATACACCGCTGTACAAACGCCTGAAAGAAGAAGGAAGACTCTCAAGCGATGACTTCTCCGGAGAATGGCAGCTCCATACCAATATTATTCCCAAACTTATGAGCCGCGAAAAACTTCTGCTGCATTATTGTGACCTGTATAAAAAAATATACGATCCGGCATTATTCCACCATAGGTTGCAAGGCTGGCTAAAGCACGTGGCGTATCGGAGCAATCTCTATGCCTATAAGAAGTTTGATCCGAAGCAGCTTTCTAACGGCATCAGGATGATAACTTACTTTCTGCTGTCAGCCGCGCCGGAGGTGAGAAAACTTTTTATCAAAAGTATGATTGAAACATGGAGGATAAACCCGCGTCTCATCAGAAGGGCGTTTACGTTTCTTGCCCAGTATCATCATTTTCATGAATTCGTTAACAAAAATTGCCAGACGATAAGGGACGTAAGGTGATGGATAATGATCAACAAGATCGATAGGTGATATTTTCCTCGCTTTTCCCCTTCGCGTATTCTCCAAAAGCCTCTGAAGGAGGGAACACCAGGAAGATACAGGAAACCTGTCAATCAAGCATTTACGGTTCTTTTTCAAATTTGGATTTTTCCGCTCCGCATACCGGACAGGTCCATGAGTCGGGGATGTCTTCAAAGCGTGTACCGGGGGCGATGCCGCTGTCCGGGTCGCCCTTTTCCGGATCATATACATAACCGCAAACGGAACATACATAACGGGCGGCACTCTGCGCTTTGGGTTTGGCCGCAACCGCGTCCTGATCAAAAGTCGGTGCAGTTTTAGGAGATTTGCCGCCTTTTACATTCTGGTAATAGTCATAAGTCATCGGGACGCCTTCGCCTGTCAGGTCCGCCTCGACGACCTTGCCTACAAATACCGTATGAGTTCCACAGTCGAGTTCGCCTTCAACCTCAGCTTCGATAAAGCCTATGGAATAGTCCAGAACGATCGGCACACCGGTGACGCCGGTTTTTGTTTTGACTTCTTTCATTTTATCGATATCTCGGCCGCTTTTAAAGCCAAAAAGGCCGATAAAAGTCATTGGCGCGGCCTCTGATACAATCGAAACGGTAAATTTTCTGCTTTGCCGGATTAGTTCATGAGTGTAGTTTTCTTTGTTGATGCAGATGACGAGGGTGGCCGGTTTAGATGTTGCCTGAACAATGGAATTGGCGATCTGGCCGTTGAATTTGCCTTCCTGTCCCGATGTTACAATATACAGGCCGTAGCTGATTTTGTGAAGGGCTGCTCTGTTCATTTTTCTTTCCTCTTATCCGGAATATTTTGTCGATGCCTCTTATAACTGAATTAAAGATTTCTTGCCAAGAGATTTCTATACGGGTTTTTTCTTTTGACAAAAGGACGTTTCTCTTATAGGGACTTTAAACACTGGAGATTTTGCTCTTTTATCCGATCTGTCCGGGTACCTGGGCACTGGTTTAAAACCAAAAACCCTAAAGCCGGTTTGCACATTGTTTGCCCGGGAGAAAGAGAAAATCATGCTGACTTACCAAGCTTTTAAAGAGAAAAAATCCTTTAATTTTGAAGAAATTCTGGCGTTTGCGTATGGAACCCTCGTCGCGGATCCGCCTCCTTTTTTTGATGCACGTCTGCCCGCCCCGCCATTTCTCATGTTCGATCGAATCACGCAGATAGAAACCGATGGCAAAGGAGGAAAGATTGTTGCCGAGCAGGATATCCGGTTGGATGCCTGGTATTTTCAATGCCACATGCCAGGCGACCCGGTGCAGCCCGGATGTCTTGGCGTGGATGCGATCTGGCAGTTGCTGGGTTATTATTGTGTCTGGCGCGGAGCGCTGGGTACGGGAAGGGCTCTGGGGTGTGCCGAAATATCCTTTAACGGCCAGATCCGGCCCTACAATAAAATTGTCCGCTTTGAAGCCGACGTGCGTCGATTTTCGCGTTTGAAGGAATCCGGTGCGTCCGTGGTTATTGGTGATGGACGGATTTATGTGGATGATGAACTCATTGCCACGGTTGATCAAGCGCGTGTCGGCGTATTTAAAGATATTGTTTATCCCGATTATCCGAATCGCTCAAAAAATTCCATAGGCGGAATGATGAATAGATAAAACAACGGGCATGTCCTCTGTTTTTTACCGGCAAAAAAATATTGAAAATCTTTCCCGATTGAAGCTATGATCGCTCAACTTTATAACGTGTTTGGCAGGGAGAGCTTTTGAATATTTTAAAAAAAACGGCTCTTTATTTGGCCCGTACGAAGTATTGCAAAACAGCGATTGAGGATCATGCTGATCTGACGGCCATTCGGGAAAAGCCGACGCCGTCGATGATCGTCGGCATTATCATGATCGGGTTCAGTTATATAATCGGTTTGCCGGCTGTCGTTGCAATGGGCGTCATAGCCGTCTGGGTGAAAAAACCGCTGGTGGCTGTCATCGGCGGGCCACTAATTTACGCGATCTCCACGATTATCTTTATCATCGGTATCAAGATGACGGGGAAAACGTATTTCCATGTTGTTTGCCGGTGGCTGGTGCGGATCATATTGGAGAAAATTCTCGGTGACGATGTCCGGATGATTTCCGAGTCCGGTTCAAGTGACAAAGGATGATGACCTGCGGCGTTTCAACGCTGTATTAAACATATCGAGGTGGTGCATGAGTACAATAGAAGAAACAATCAGTGAACTTAAAGGATGTGACCCCTGAAGACATTAAGGATGATGAACCGCTGGTCGGCGGCGATACAGGTATTGATTCCATTGATGTGCTGGAGCTGGTCATGATGATTGAAAAGGATTACGGTGTTAAAATTGAGAGCAAGGAACTGGGCGCCAAAGTGTTTGCTTCAGTCCGCGCACTGGCAACCTACCTTCTGCAGGCAAAGAAGACGGAGGCTTAGCCTTCGGTATAGACGGTTGCCGTTATTGCGCGCTTCAACAGAGAGTCTGATGAATTCATGAAGAGAGTACTGCTGATTTCTGCCAATATGATGAAAAAACCCTATGCGGTCTATCCGCTGGGGCTGGATTATGTGGTTGGCGTTTTGAAGTCCCGGTATGAAACAAAAATTCTGGACATGAATGAATTTTCATCTCTTGAAAAACTGGGGGAGCAGGTACGCTGTTACGAGCCGGATTATATCGGCCTTTCGATTCGCAATGTTGACAATACGGACACGATCAACAGTAAGGGTTTTCTATCCGATTATCAGCACCTGGTGAATGTGATCAGGCGCAATTCTCAAGCCCTGTTAATTCTGGGGGGCAGTGGTTACACGGTTTTTCCCCTCGAATTCATCCGCGCTCTGGATGCGGATTACGGAGTTGCCGGAGAAGGGGAAAGGTTTCCCGTTTTACTTGCAGCGCTGGAAAATAAAACCGATGTTACAACCATTCCCGGTATCGTCACAAAACAGTCTACTTCCGTTGATTACGGAGCATGGAACGGGGGGATGCACAGGACGTTTGATCCGGATTCAGCCCACACGAAATATTACCTGTCCTACGGCGGCATGCTCAATTTGCAGACGAAAAGAGGCTGTCCGTTTAAGTGCAGCTACTGCACCTATCCTCATATTGAA
>PHBN01000496.1 GCA_002840635.1 Deltaproteobacteria bacterium HGW-Deltaproteobacteria-1 | reverse complement strand
TTTTGCTGGTATCTTTGAGCCGCCTCGTAATTGATCAGCGTGTGAGCCTGGGTGGTGACATACAAATACCACGCAAAACGGATGGCCATGGTAGTGACTAAAACAATAACAAACACAGCAATAGCAAAAAGAATCAATTGATTCCGGCAGCTCCTGCGTGCATTGCGCTGTCTGGCGAAGAAATTGGTCGAACGGTTAGCGGTCATGGATTAAACCATCGCGTTGTCTTGCGAAGCCTCAGGTGAAAGACACTTTAGGCGCTGTCCGCTCTTCGGCCTTTTCCACAGCTTCCAGGAGGGCCGCCGTTTTAAAATTAAAGGTGGACGATATCGCGTTGTCGGGGAACTGTTCCCGGCTTGTGTTGTAAACGGTTACCGCGTCATTATAGGCCTGGCGCGCGAAGCTGATTTTGTTTTCCGTAGACGTCAGTTCTTCCATCAGGTCACTGATGGTTTTGTTGGCTTTTAAATCGGGATAAGATTCCACAACCGCAATCAGTTTGGAAAGCAAACCGGAAAGGGCTCCTTCCGCCTGATTTAAGCCCGACATGGCGGCAGCGTTTCCGGGAGAATTCGCAGCAGCCCTGCTGGCGTCAAACGCCGTATTTCGCGCTTTGATCACAGCCTCCAGGGTTCCGCGTTCATGTGCCAGATAACCTTTGGTTGCTTCCACCAGGTTGGGAATTAGATCATATCGGCGTTTTAACTGGATGTCGATCTGGGTGTAGGCATTCATGTAAAGATTGCGCAGCGCAATCAGTTTATTGTATATCCCGATGAAATAAAATACGACGACAGCGATAATAACAACAAGAACGATAAATGGAATCATGGTTGCCCTCCTTGATTTCAGGCGCTCTGAAGCGCCGGTTAGACGGATTAAATGCTGCTTAGGCAGTTCAGTTTTTATTTTTCTTCGTATCGCAGGTAATCACCAGGTTGTCGCGATGAATTACTTCGTCATAATCCTTGTGTCCCAGAGCGGAATATATCTGCGATGTTTTTAAACCTAGAATGCTGTGGATGTCGCCCGAGGAGTAATTGACAAGCCCTTTACCGAGAAGATTGCCTTCGCTGTCAACGCAATTGACCGGATCACCCGTAGTGAACTCGCCTTCCACGGCGGTAATTCCC
>PHBN01000135.1 GCA_002840635.1 Deltaproteobacteria bacterium HGW-Deltaproteobacteria-1 | reverse complement strand
GTCATGACAAAACCATGGGACAAACAGCAACAGGCTGTGGAAAAAATAAGTGTGGAAAGCTGGTCAGATGGGACACGGGACCGAAGCCAGGCCGAAGACCCCGAAGAACCACCGCCTCCCCCTGAAGATAAAAATACCAGAAAAGAGGCGCTTCCGCAGGATAAAGAATTGTCCACTCTGGTTGTCCAGGCAACGGAAGAAACCTGGATCCGGATTCAAGCTGATGATAAGGAACCTTTTCAGGTGATGCTCAAGGCCGGTGAAATAATTTCACACAAAGGGGCGCGCTTTAATGTGGACCTCGGCAATGCAGGCGGAGTGCGGATATCGTTTAATGGTAAAAACCTTAAAGCTTTAGGCAAGTCAGGCCAGGTCGTTCACCTGCGCCTGCCATAAAACAAAAACGAAAGAGGTAATCATATGTTTGGGATAGGAATACCGGAATTACTGATTATACTGGTCATTATTTTGATAATTTTCGGCGTCGGGAAACTGCCGGAGATCGGATCGGCCCTTGGGAAAGGCATTAAAAACTTCAAGAAATCCGTCTCTGACAATAACGGCACAACGGATCCACCGGCAAAAAAACCGGATGAAAAGTAGAACCTTCCCCTCTCGGATTCGCTAATCGATAAATGGCTCTACGTCAAAATTGATTTTATTAATTTATTCAAAAGAAGATACAGGTATGCGCTCAATGGATGAGCTGCAATATACCAAGGCTTTAACATTGAGAGTCCAGGCTGTGCTGACAAGTGTCAACATCTAAGACTAAGACGAAATCTGTCGGGCGGGCATCTCCCACCCTGTAACAACAGTCGGTTCACGAACAGATCATCTCCCCGTGATAACCTCCCCCGTGTCGGTGATCAACTTTGACGGCAGACGAAAGAGATTCATATAAATATCCTGCAGACCTTTCGACATTGACTTGAAAGGAATAGCGGTAACAACAGGATCACTCCATTTCCCCTGCGCATGAAAATAGAGTGTCATCAGCCTCCTTTTATCATCTGTAAGGATCCAACCCGCAACCGGAATATAACTCACAATCTTATCAACCGTCTGGAATGGTTGTATTCCAATATTATGATCAAGCTCTTCCCTGACGATATCTGTTTTCCCCACAACGGATATATTCATGGAATTGCTTTTAATGAACAGGTCGTCACTGGACAGGACACCATCCTTGAGAGATAATGTTCCATTAATCGATGTGAACGGCATGCCCTTGGTGACCATGTCCGGCAACTGGAATTTCAGCAGTTGCGACACGTTCAGAATGGAGAATACTTTGGATAAGACGGCAAATTTGTTCAGTGAGCCTTTCTCCATCAAGACCGTTGCTTTTCCTTTTGCCGTTTTTTTCAGATCGGACAGGGTTGCGCCTTCCGCAGTCAAATCCCCCTTCATCGTCAGGGTGCCTTTAATTGATACTCTTTCAGAACCGGCATGCTTCAAAATTTGCTCTGCCGACATCTTTGAGATCATAAAATCCACGTTGTATTGCGTAGCGCCGCCCGTGGGAAATACAATATGCCCTTTTCCGGAGAAACCGCCATTGAAGGCGCTCATTTCCAAAGCGAATATGTCCATGGTCCGCTGTCTGAACGTTAATGTGGTCGAGAGCTCTGAGTAAGGAACCGAGTTTATCTTTCCCCGGTTAGCGTAAACAGAGGCATTCAGGGACAACTCCTCTCCTGACGTTAATTTTTTTCTTTTGCGGGCGTTGATGCCGGCCAGGAGGATAATATCGTCCATATCGAGATAGGGGGAAGTAACGCGGATGTCGAAGAATGGCTTATTCACATCCGGCATGTCGCCTGTCACATTAAACACCGAATTATTCAAATGGGTGGACAGCCTGTTGATTAGAATCTGATTGTCCCTGAGGACGATATCCCCGGTAACGTTTTTAAGCTTGATTGTACCGGAAGGGCTCTGCAATCCGACATCTTCAAGATTAAGGAGGTCTGATGAAACATTCACGCTGACAGACGGGTTCCTGAAGTTTTTCAACGTTGCTCTGCCATGCATCGGTGAATTTCCGATATGCCCCGTGAGCAACGATGTATCCAGTCTGTTTTGGCCGATGCTGACCGAGCCCTTTAAAACACGTATCGCCTTGAAGGTTTCGACAGGTCTGAAGGATAGGCCGGAAAATGCAATGTTGCCGCGCAAATCAAGATCTGCAATGGATTTTGGCATGCCGCTGCCTGTAAGAGCGAACTGCATGCTCCCGCTAGGCTGATATTTACCCATTTGCGGCAGATTTGATAAGAGATGCTCGATTTGAAACGGGTTTGATTCAATGGCAAAGTGAGAAATGTATTCGTCTTTGACCCTGTAATTTGCGGCCGCGTTCATCCTCAAAGAAGCCAGCCAGAAGGAGAACGCTTCAATCTGCCATTCTCCGGATTTGAAGCCGGACTTGAAAGCAACCTGATTGTTTTGCGATGGCGGCTTGGTGAATACATCGTTATAGTTGTATGACGCTCCCGTAAGATTCCAGTGGCCGTCTAATTTATAGTTATCCGTCGTTCCTGATCCTGTCATCCGGAGAAACGTCTTCCCCGTGAACACAAATTTACTGCCCGCATCTATGCCAAGGAGCCACGCGACTTCTTTTTGTACGGGTGTCATTGTCAGGGTAAACGGGTAGCCGGAAGGGCCTGGTACACAGTAATCGGTGATTCTTCCCTCCAGTGTCATCGGCGATTCTCCGAATTTACCGGACATATGATTAAAGAGCATATCCCTGCCCCGGAACTCCAGCTCACCCTTGATGCCGCTGAAAACGGGAACGTTTTTTCCATACGAAAGGATTCCCCCGTCCACCCCGACTTTGACATGAAGAACGTTGTAATTCTCATTTTCACCCATATGGGCTATTTGGCTCATCCTCCCATGAATGCTGCCTTCTTTAAGCTGGTACATCCCCCCTTTGATATGTGTTTTGATAAAATCTGCCACGCCATCAGCAATTATTCCATAAGGGATAAAAGCACCCATCTTCTCCAGAGAAACGGGGGAGGTGGAGGCTTTCGCTATGATAAGCGGATCTTTCTTGTCGATATCTTTGATAGCAAAATTCCCCGACAGTTTAAAATCATCGACCACAAGATCCAGTTTCTCCATAATGATTTCAGATGGGGTGCACTGTATTGTATAGTCAAGGCTTACTTCTTTTGGCGTGAGAGAGGCGTGGAATACTTCCGGGTATTGCAGATTCAGCTTCTTTACGGCGACAGATCCTTCTGAACTGAATCGGCTGGCATTTCCTTTGATACGGGCATCGATATCCAGGACCCCCGCTACTTTCCGGATGGGCAGATACTTTGCATAATATGGCCCGTATTGATCCATGCTCAGACCTGTCGCAATGATCCTGGCGTCGATGCTGCTGTCCGCCAGAGATTCATTTCTAACGGAGGGCCTGATGCTGCCGCTGATGGACAATGTTCCTTTCTTTCCCTTCTGATCGAGGGCGGCAAGGAGTTTAAGATCAGTCGCCCGCCCCCAGACGGGCTTTTGGATGCTAAGGTCAACATCTTTGAGGTTAATCGTCAACCCTGACGGGATGATGTGATGATCGTTAAATGTCACCGCGCCGTGACTGACGATAATTCTTCTGATCTCTATGGATGGGGTTTTTTGATTTTCCAGGAGATCACTGATATTCAAGACGCCGTCACGGTCCCGATACAAGATGCCTGCCGGTTTCTCAAGATGCATTTTTTTGATAACGATTTTTCCCATCAGCAGAGGGAATACGGCCACTTTGAACGTAAGCCTCTCTATTGTTGCGAAGGTGTCCTTCCCGTTTTTTTCTTTGATCTTAATCTCCCGGAAAGTGAAGGCGGGTCCAAAAAAGAATGAGAATTCTTCATTTTCATAGGATATTTCACGATTCAGTGTCTTGTTGAAAAAGGTGATGATATCCCCCTTGTAGGCATCAAGATTGGACAGTGTAAATAAAACAGTGGCGATGCCCGCTGCAGCGGAAACGAGCAGGACTGCAATGATTGCAAGGATAACAATCTTCTTCCGGGTTGGTTTTTTCATAAAGTAAAGAATAAATGGTACGATAATAAAAGCCTGACAGATCGAACACTATCAGGCTTCAGTTAAGAAAATATGCCAGGGCATGCATCAAAAAGGAACATCATCCATCGGCGTGCCGCCGTTTTGCTGAGGGGCCGCTGCTGTATCGTCTGCCCTGCCCTGCCCTTTGGAATCAAGCATTTTCATGTCATTGGCCACAATTTCAGTTGTGTATCGCTTCACGCCGTCTTT
>PHBN01000495.1 GCA_002840635.1 Deltaproteobacteria bacterium HGW-Deltaproteobacteria-1 | reverse complement strand
CCGATCCAGTTGGTGCCGCGGATCAATATTTTATCAAGTCCCGCCTGAGGCAGTTTATGTTTGCTTTTCAGAATCAAGATTTTATTCTCCGGGCCTGAACAAGTTTTGTCTTCCAGCGCTGATGCAGCCAGAGCCACTGTCCGGGATATTGACGGACGTGGTTTTCAATAATGGTGTTGTAGTTTTGCGTATTTTGCAAAACATCCTGATCACGGTTGGCGGTATTGACGGTTTCCACCTTCGGACCGATTTCAGTTAAATAGCGCCCGTCCGGCATACGCGTGGTGAAAACAGGAAGCACCGCTGCCCCGGTATGCATCGCCATCAGAGCGATTCCGGTTGTGGCGCAGGCCGGACGTCCGAAAAAGTTGACAAAAACACCTTCCCGTGCGGCAGCATTCTGATCAATCAGTAATTTCAGGACCTCACCTTTTCTGAGCTGACTGAGGATCGATGTCATGACATTTTTCTTGTGAATATTACCAATGCCCAGTCTGGAGCGAACGCACGTGGTAATCTCTTCGAGAAAAGGGCTGTCCAGAATGCGGGCCATAAAGATCGGCGGTTTGGACAGGATGGCCAGTGCGGCGTTGCCCATTTCCCAGTTGCCGAAATGCGCCGTAAAAAGGAGCACGCCTTTGCCTTCATTGCAGGCTTTTTCATAATGTTCCAGCCCTTTCACGGAAACCCAGCGGTGAAGATTATCACGATTGAGATAAAGGATTTGCAGAAACTCGATAAACGTCAGCGCAAAGTTGGCATAGGTGTCTTTGACGATTTGCAGGATTTCATTCAAAGGCTTTTCGGGAAACGATCGGGTCAGATTGTGAACGGCAATCAATTTATGCTTTTGCAGAAGATAATAAGCCACGCGGGACATGCTGACAGCAGCAAAACCACACGCAAAATGCAAAGGGTTTTTAAAAAATCAGGATGGGCTTCCAGGCGCATGGCATCCTTTTCCGTAGTGATCCAGTAATCCGCGTGAAATTTCACAAAATGATTTTTTAATGCATCCAGGTCGTTGCGGTCATAGGCATAGTGATCGGGAAACTCCATGAACGACAAGAGTTCTGAACCCGCGTCGATTAACAGCTTTTTAAAAGACGCAGGTTGCGCAATGCCGCAAAAGGCGCAGACTTTTTTCCCC
Organism: Deltaproteobacteria bacterium HGW-Deltaproteobacteria-1; assembly: GCA_002840635.1. Lineage (GTDB taxonomy): Bacteria > Desulfobacterota > Syntrophia > Syntrophales > Smithellaceae > UBA8904. The sequence goes on along the minus strand of PHBN01000495.1, from coordinate 880 downwards.
TGCAGGACGTTTTGCTCCGGGAAGTGATTTCCCGGCACCATCAATTCCTTGAATTGATGAGCTGCGCGGAAAACAGGAATGCCCGCCTTGTTGATGATTTCGGCGACATCCGGATGCAAAGGCTCCGTGCCTCCCGCACGCGTCAGAATAATGCAGTCAGCCCGGTGGAGGCTGCCCTTCGGTTCGCGAAGTGAGCCGCGCGGCAGAACATATCCGTTTCCCAGCGGTTTTTCGGCGTCAAGCAGAACAATATCGATATCACGGACAATCTGCCGGTGTTGGAATGCGTCGTCGCAGATCAGCACGTTGCTGCCAAACCGGTCGATTGCCGCCTGACCGGTAAAATTCCGCCTTGCTCCGGTGATGACGGGAATGCCGGGCAATGACCGGGCGATAAGAAGCGGTTCGTCGCCGGCACTTTCGGCTCCAAGCAGGATGCTGTTTCCATCGGAAACGATATTGACGGGTTGCGGGTTTTTACCTCCGTAACCCCGGCTGATCACCGCGCACTTGAAGCCTCTCTGTTGAAGCATCCGGGTGAGTCCGATCACGCAGGGAGTTTTGCCTGTGCCCCCGACCGTGATGTTGCCGACGCTGATGACCGGACAGGACAGCCTGACGGATTTCAGAATCTGCCGGTCATAAAGCCGGTTGCGCAAATCAACAATCAGCCGGTAGACCAGGGAGGACAGATAAAGCAGCGCTCTCGTAGGACTGAAACGGCGAATTGAATCTTCATCATTCCATATCCTTTGCCAGTCGATCATTGCCATTTCCTTCATCTTTAAACTGCAAATTATACAATCGGTAATATTCGCCTTTTTTAGCCATCAGGGTTTCGTGATTGCCTTCCTCAACGATTTCCCCGTTGACCAGGGCA
>PHBN01000494.1 GCA_002840635.1 Deltaproteobacteria bacterium HGW-Deltaproteobacteria-1 | reverse complement strand
AAAATAAACAAACTTGACAATGACAGGAGAAGACAATTATATTGTCATTTACGGCCAATAAGGAAAATATGAATAATACATCCAAAACCAAATCCGTTCATCTCGTCTCCAGTGGAACATTGCCTTACTTCCGATCGGTCAACAGTCTGGCAGTACTCACCCGCTATGCCGGGAAGCAGGGGATTCACGTGAACACTCTTCTTTCGGGAAGCGGAATTGATTCCAAAGACCTGGACAATCCCGATATTTTTGTAACCCCGGAGCAGGAACTCGCAGTTATGCGGAAGATTGTCAAACTGATGCCGGACTCGAATGTCGGTCTGGTCATCGGTGAACAGTATCATGTCGGAGTACAAGGCATATTAGGCGCGGCGGCGATTTGCAGTGACAATGTCCTTGATGCCTTAAGCATGTTTATCAAGTATATCGCGCTTACTCTCACCTATTTCCAGTATGAGCTCACAGTAAAAGACCATCTTGCTTTTGCAAGAATCAAGGAACTTATTGATCTGAAAGAAGTTCGTATCTTTGCCTGCGAGAGAGAATTTGTTTCCATATACAGAATTATCGGAGATATTCTCAAAGAGTCTGTTCCGTTACATGAAATACGATTTGCTTATCCGAAACCATCGTATGCGTCATCCTATGAGGCAGTCTTCAAGTGCCCGGTTCGGTTTAACGCTCGTGAACACATGATCATTTTCGACAGAGGATTACTTTCCTTATCACTGCCCATGTCCAATCCCATTGCCAGAAAAACCTACGAAAAGGAATGTCAGCAATTATGTCTTCGTTTTAAAGCGAAAGAGACTATGACCGATCAGGTACGACAGGAAATTCTTTTTCGCAAAGAAATTTTCCCGAGTTTTACAAAATTATCCCGGCACCTGAATATTTCACCCCGAACCCTCAGGCGACGACTGACAGAAGAGAAAACATCATATAAATCTCTTGTTGCAGACATACGCAAAAGGAAAGCGTTAGATCTTCTTCAAACGACATCAGTCTCCACTGCCCGGATTGCCGCAGAGTTGGGGTACAGCGATTTATCAAATTTCTATCGTGCCTTTAAACGCTGGACCGGCAAGAATCCAAACATGTATCGGAAAATGAAATTACGTCAATCTGGAAATCA
>PHBN01000134.1 GCA_002840635.1 Deltaproteobacteria bacterium HGW-Deltaproteobacteria-1 | reverse complement strand
GCGCCGGCGATAGGCTTTAACGTCTTTATAAGATTTGGCGATGCCCGAAGCTGCCATTCCCAGATAAAATTCTTTGACATCCGGATTGTCGGATAACTCCTTGGATGTTCCTTCCATGACGATTTTCCCATTCTCCATCACATAGCCATAGTGAGCAACCTGCAGCGCCATATGTGCATTCTGCTCGACCAGTACAATGGTTGTGTCATGTTCTTCGTTTATTTTTTTGATGATGCGGAAGATCTCGTGAACAACCAGTGGCGCCAAGCCCAGCGAAGGTTCGTCCAGCATCAGGAGTTGCGGGTGCGCCATGAGTGCCCGTCCGATAACCAGCATCTGCAGTTCTCCGCCGCTGCAATATCCAGCCAGCGACTTTCTTCTGGCTACCAGAGCCGGAAAATAGTGGTAAACGAGTTCCAGATCCTGCTTATAAGGCTTGCCCGGCCTTGTGGCCGTGCCGACGCGAAGGTTTTCTTCAATCGTCAGATATTTGAAGGGCTGGCGGCCTTCCAGCACCTGAATAATGCCCTGACGCGTGATGAATTCCGGGGCCTGGTTTTGAATGTTCACACCATTGTAAATAATGTCTCCGTCTGTAACTTCGCCGTTTTCCGGTTTCAGCAGTCCTGAAATTGCCTTGAGTGTAGTGGTCTTTCCCGCTCCATTGCTTCCCAGGAGTGATACGATATGCCCCCGTTCCACGTTCAGCGAGACGCCTTTGAGCACCTGGATAACATTGGAATAGACAACGGAAATATTATTTAACTGCAGTAGAATTTCACTCATCTTTGATCCTTGCCCGTTCAGACGGGTCAACCAAATTCACGAAATCCGTTTCCGTAAAAAAGACTTCGTTCATGCTAATATGAAAACGGCCAGAGCCGGAAATAAGAACGCAGAATCCTCCATAACTCCGCAATGCCTTTCGGTTCCAGCAGAATAAACAGGACAATTGCCAGACCGAAAACAAATTCGCGCAGCGGCGCCATATTCAACCCCATGCTGTTAATCACACTGACATTCATTAAAACCCCTGTAGCGTATCTCAACGCCTCGTTGAGTACGGTAATGAAGGTCGCGCCGAAAATGGCGCCGGGAATATTACCCATGCCGCCGATAATGACCATGGCGATGAATTCCACCGAAAGCCCAAGATTGAAAGGCTCGGTTGTGATGCTGACCATGTAATATGCCCAGAGGGCGCCGGCAAAACCGGCGTAAAACGAGCTGATCGCAAACGACAGCAGTTTGTATTTGAAAATGGGGATACCCATTCCTTCGGCCGCGCGGTCGTTGTCGCGGATGGCGATAAACGCACGGCCGTATTTGCTTCGCATGATATTGACGGCAAACCAGGTCATCAAAATTAGACAAGTGAAGATCAGGAAGAAGAATGATTTGTCCCCTGCAATGTTCCACCCCAGAATACTGGGTCCGGGCAATGTGATGCCCATGGTGCCTTTGGTCAGGCTTTCCCACTGAATAAGGACATATTCGATGATAAACTGACCTGCCAGCGTCGCGATGGTCAGATAAAGCCCTTTGAGCCTTCCGGACGGAATGCCGAAAATCATCCCGATCATGGCGGTAATCATTCCTGCGGCAGGAATCGACAGATAAAAAGGAACGCCCAGTCTGGTTGCCAGAATCGCTCCCGCGTAAGCTCCAACACCGAAAAAAGCCCCGTGCCCCAGAGAAATCTGTCCGGTGTAGCCAATGAGGATATTGAGGCCCCAGAAAAACACCCAGGCTGACCCGTCCAAACCAGGTCTCAAAAATGGATAATTCCTGGCTGTAGTTTTCATGATAGTTGCCGCAGGGATGAAAAGATATTTTCTTCATAAACATTAAACTCTTTCAATCTCCACCAGGCCGAACAGGCCGTAGGGTTTGACCATCAGGATAAAGACCAGCACGATATATGGTACAACGTCGCGCAGTGATGGCGAAAGGTATCCGCCGGTAAAGGTTTCCAGAAGCCCGATGATAATGCCGCCGATGATTGCTCCCCCGATGCTGTCGAGTCCTCCCAGAATGACCACGGGGAACACTTTCAAACCGATGGCGCTCAAATCATGGACATTTACACCGTTGATAATACCCAGGACGATTCCGCTCATACAGGCCACCATCGCGGCAATCGCCCAGGAAAGCGCAAAGACGCGCCGTACGTGAACACCCAAAGATAGCGCAGCCTTTTGATTATCGGCCACTGAACGCATGAAAATTCCCTGTGACGATTTTTTGAAAAACAATCCGAAGAGAACCAGGAAAATAATACTGATCACCAGTGTAGCTGAATAAACCGGTGCAATGTAAATTGAACCTAACTGAAGTTCCAGTGAGGGCGGCAGAAAGTCCGGATAGGTGTGTAGATTGCCGCCCCAGATCAGCAGGATAAGTCCCTTGAACATCGCGGACAGACCTACCGTGAGCATAATGACAAAAATAAGTTTCTCGCCGATCAGCGGCCTTAAGAAGAATTTTTCGATCAGGAAACCCAGGATAAAGCAGCCGGCCAGCGTCAGCAGAAAAGAAGCGGCGATGGGCAGTTTTCCCCAGGTAACAAGCGAAAGAAAAAAGAAGGCACCTAGCGCCAGAAGTTCTCCATGAGCAAAATTAAGAACACTCGATGCCTTGAAGATCATGACAAAGCCCATGGCGGAAATGCCGTAAAGCAGTCCCACACAAATGCCGTTGACCAATAGTTGAAGAAAAAAATCCATAGCCTGATTCCTTAATCCACGCTTAGAATGTTGATCGTGGTTTCGATTTCGCCGATTCGTCCATCACGGTAGCGGATTTTTCCCGTGACCGGAACACTCTTCACCGTGCCATACATCGCCTCGATGATTTTGATATACAGACCGTAAACAAAACGGCGGCGCACCTTTCCGGTGCGGGTTAATTCGTCATCGTCCGCGTCAAGAAGTTTGTAAAGGAGAACGAATTTCCGGATCTTCATCACCTCGGGAAGTTGTTCATTGACCTGACGGACTTCCCTGAGGATCAACTCCTCCACAGCCTTCTGCTGGGATAAGTCCATGTAAGTGGTGTAGGGGATCATTTTTTCTTCCGCCCAGTTACCGACGTTGCCCAGATCGATATTGATCATGGCGGATATATAGGGACGCGCTTCTCCAAAGGTGACCGCCTCCTTGATATACGGACTGAACTTCAGGCGGGTTTCTATGAAATCCGGAGAAAAAGCCTCGCCGCTTTTGTTGCGGATGATATCTTCTTTTCGTCCTATGATCAGCAGATGGCCGTCCTCGTCAATGTAACCGGCGTCCCCTGTTTTGAGCCAGCCGTTTTCAAATGCCGCTTCCGTTGATTTGTAATCGTTGTAATACCCTGAAAAGTTAGCTTCCGATTTCACAAGCACTTCCTGGTCTTCGGCAAGCTTCACTTCTGTCAGAGGCAGAGGCTTCCCCACCGTCTCCAGTTTGACTTCATCATCGGGCTGAACCTGAAAAATCCCGCAGGATTCTGTCAGACCATAGCACTGTTTCAGATTCAGGCCGATCGCCCGGAAAAATCCGATGACATCCGGGCTGATCGGATGACCTCCGGTGAAGGCACTTTGAAAATGAGAACACCCCAGGCGATCCAGCAGGGGGTTGTAAACGGCTAGTGTCAGAAACCGGTACAGTACTTTTTCAGGCAAGGAAATGGTCTGCCTGTGCAGTCGTTTGGCAACCACTGCCCTGCCGACCTTTTCCCCGAGATGGAAGAGTATTCTCTTGATAAAGCTGGCATCGGATATTTTCACACGAATGCGCGACGCCATATCCTCCCAGAAACGCGAGGATGTAATCAGCATGGAGGGGCCGATATCCCGGAAATCTTCCAACACCGTTTCGGCTGTTTCCGGAAAGTTCATGGTCATTGCACTGCCCAGGGCCACGCCCATGCCCCACATCTGATCTACGATCCAGGCGGGCGGCGACATGGAGATCCAGTTTTCTTCCGGTTGAATATTTGCATTCTCAACCCACTGGGCCGCCATGGTAGTCAGATTGCGGTGAGACAGCATGGCAATTTTAGGAACACCGGTGGTTCCGGATGTCTGAATCATCACAGCGACATCCTGCGGGCGACCCTTGCTGATTTCCTTTTCAACATATTCCGGATGATCCGTAATAAAATGATTGCCGATCTCGAGGAGTCCGGCATAACCGATCAGCCAGGGATCACTTTCATAGGAAGTCATACCCGTTGGATCAATGTAAACAACTTTTTGCACATGTGGTAGTTTGTCTTTGACTTCGAGGAGCTTATCCACCTGCTCCTGATCCTGAACAACTACGATGGGTGAATGAATGCGGTTTATGGAAAACGTCAGCTCTTCAGCAATAGAAGACGTGAACAGATTAAGCGTTGTAGCACCCAGAGCATGCGTCGCCAGTTCACAGAATAACCATTCCGGTGAATTATTGACAATCATGCACATGTTGTCGCCCCGTTTCATATTCAGGGCTGCAAAACCGGCAGCGGTTTTTACCGCATAGTTAAAATAATCATTCCATGTATATTTTTGCCATATTCCGTATGATTTTTCACGGATTGCCGTCTTCGTGTCGCCAAACGTTTTTGCGTTAAGAGCCAGCAACTGTGGCAGGGTCACATGATTTCTGATGGTCTGATGTGGGTTTAGCTTGTCCAAATTGTTTAGCCTTCTGTTATTCCATCGTCTGAGCGTCGCCCAGATACGCCTTGATTACTTCGGGATTGGCACTGATTTCTTCCGGAGGGCCTTCACCCAGTTTTTCTCCGAAATTCAGCACCATGATGCGCCGCGCAATGCTCATGACGATGGACATGTCATGTTCAACCAGAACCATCGTGAGTCCCCATCGTCCGTTGAGCTCCAGCAGAAAACGCACCATATCTTCTTTTTCTTCAAGGTTCATTCCCGCGAACGGTTCATCCAGAATCAGCAGACGGGGTTCGAGGGCCAGTGCCCTGCCCAGTTCCACACGTTTCATCATTCCATAGGGCAGAGAACCCACCGTCTGTTTGCGTATGGACTGCATCTCCAGAAAGTCGATGATTTCCTCAAGTATCTGACGGTGCTTTATTTCTTCTTCCCGGACTTTCGGAGAAAACAGGCAGGATCGCCAGAAACTGTAGTGACAATGAATATGACGGGCCAGCGTCATGTTGGCCAGTACGGTCATTCCCGGAAACAGTTCAATGTTCTGGAAAGTCCTGCCGATTCCGACATCGACCAGCTGGTGTGTGTGCAGATGGGTAATGTTCTGTCCGTTGAAAATAATTTCACCCTGCTGGGGATGATAAAAGCCGGTGATGCAGTTTAGCAGACTGGTTTTTCCTGCGCCGTTGGGTCCAATTACCGCCATCAGTTCGCCGGTGTGTACGTTCAGGTCAACATCCTTAACTGCCACCACACCGCCGAAACTGAGGCGCAGATTTTTTATTTCCAATTCGGCTTTTTTATCTTCTTGGGGCCGGTTGATCATAATCGAAGGCCGGCTGCGGAATGCTTTCATGAATACCTCGAGAAACTCTGTTACGCCCCATTTGCAGCTGCGGGGACACCGGAACGTCCGGCATCCCCGCTTTTACTATTTTTTAATCATTTGAATCTTATCTTTTCCGGGAACATAGAAATTTTTAATCATTTGAATCTTATCTTTTCCGGGAACATAGAAATTCGTCAGGGGAATGTAGGTTCCATCTTCTTTTACCCTGACCATACGCGCCGTAAAAGAACCCTCATGATTATCTTTTGTATAGGTTACCGCAGGCAACAGTCCGCCGAAGTCTTCATTTTTCATCGATTCCATCGCTGCATTGATCGTTTCGGGACTTATGACTTTGGATTTTTCATAGGCGCGAATAAACGCCCGCTCCATGATCATTCCAACAACAACACCTTCCCAGTAAGAAGCATCAAAACTGTTCACGGTTTTGTACCTTTTCCACAGTTCCTTCATCACATTCATTCCCTTGGATTTATCCGAGGGCAAACCGCCCGGAAACTGCATGATCAGACGGTCGCGGATCAAGCCTTTGCCCATTTTGAAGAAATCGGGATCCGTGGATGTCCAGGTTCCCAGAAAAAGTGGATTGTATTTGATGCGGTCCGCACTTTTGAAAGCGGTAATGATGGCGGAAGGAAGCATCTGGATGAAAATATATTGAGCGCCCTTTTGCTGCAGACGCAACAGTTCGGTATTGAGATCAACTGTTCGGGGAGGAAATTCCTCAATGGCAACCAGTTCAATCCCCAGTTTGCCCGCGTATTCCTTACTGGGCGCGTGAATGGAGCGCCCATAGGCGTTATTGTATGTGAGCAGTCCGACTTTCGGTGCTTCTTTGCCTTTATGAATAGCTTTAATATACTCAAGTACGGCGTAACAATCCATCTTATAGCTGCCGAAAGGCAGATACATGTAATCAACAGGTTTTTCGAGAAGTTCCCAACTCGTGGAATAGTTGATGGTGGGTACTTTGTAGCGCTGGACAATTGGTTTTGCGGCCAGTCCTTCACCGGCACCCCAGGTGGCGATCATGTCCACTTTGTCCTGAAGAACAAATTTCTGAACGGCCGCCTGTGCTTCGGGGACTTTATAGGCGGTATCCACGGTGATCATGTCGATTTTGTGACCCGATACACCGCCCTTCACTTCGTTCACATAACGGAAATAGTCCCGCTGGCCTTTTTCATGAAACTGTCCCCACGTGGACGCAGGGCCTGTAAGGTTGATTGCCGCACCAACTTTAATCGCTTTTTTTTGTGCCTGGGCCTGGCCGAAACCAAGCAGCACAAAAGCAGACACTGCCAGTACTATTAAAACACTCCATTTTTTCATTTTCCCGTCCCCCTCTTATGATATTTTTACAACTGCTTCTCTCCGGCAAAAAAAAACCGTGAGCAGATTTTGATCTGCCCACGGCTCATTCCCATTGATTATCGGTCATGATACTTTCAGGCAGACCTTGAAGCCGATAAAGCTAAAAAAGTAAAAGTGAATAATAAATATTGTTTCAACATCTGTTTACACGCCTCATGTTGGGCGGATATAGGCAAATAGCCGAAAAAAGTCAAGAAAAAAGTTAACGCAAATAGTCCGCTTGGCACCGGTTTAGCGTTTCTCCAGAGGAACATAGTGTCTCAAATTGCTCCCCGTGTAAATTTGTCGTGGCCTGCCGATTTTCAGCGGGACGGAATCATGCATTTCCTTCCACTGCGCAATCATGCCCGGCAAACGGCCAATGGCGAACATAACCGTAAACATGTCCGTGGGAATTCCAATCATCCTGTACAAAATGCCACTGTAAAAATCGACATTGGGATAGAGTTTCCGTTCAATAAAAAACTGGTCTTTCAGGGTTGCGTCCTCAAGTTCCATTGCAATATTGATAAGCTGATCCTGATAGTTGTATTTTTTAAAGATCTTTTCGCAGTATTCCTTCAGGATCTTCGCGCGGGGATCGTAATTCTTGTATACGCGATGCCCGAATCCGAAAAGGCGAAATTTGCTGTTTTTGTCCTTGGCGGAGTCTATACATTGCCTTATTGTCAGTTTGTCGTTTTTGATCTGTTCGAGCATTTCGATCACTTTCTGGTTTGCACCGCCGTGCAGTGGACCCCAGAGGGCACAGATGCCCGCGCAGATGGATGCATAAAGATTGGCCATGCTGCTTCCGACCAACCGGACCGTTGACGTGCTGCAATTCTGCTCATGATCGGCATGCAGAATTAACAATGTGCTGAGTGCCCTTTCGATGTCCGGGTCCGAAACATAGGGACTCACCGGAGATTCGAACATCATGTAAAGAAAATTCGACGCGTATTTCAGGTCACGTTTGGGATATACATGCGGATGGCCGATGCTGTGCTTGTAGGAATAGGCCGCAATCGTGCGGATCCTGGAGATTAGAGATGCAGCCATTAAATCAAAAGTTTCCGTCTGGAAATCTTCCAGATAATAGTCCGTGTAGTAAACAGACATGGAATTGACCATGGTTGCGAGGATAGCCATGGGGTGGGCTGTTGGCGGAAATCCGTCGAAAAATCGAAGCATTTCTTCGTGAATCATCGAATTCTGTGTCAGGCGCTGAGAAAACAGCTGCTGTTCCGTTTTATTCGGGAGATTACCGTAAATCAGCAGATAAGCTACTTCCGTAAAACTGGCTTTTTCAGCGAGTTCTTCAATCGGAATCCCCCGATATCTTAAAATGCCCTTGTCTCCGTCGATAAACGTTATTGACGAGATGCAAGCTCCAGTATTCTGATAGCCGACATCCAGCGTGATTAGACCGGTTTCCTGGCGTAGCTGAGAAATATCGATGGCCGTTTCGCCTTCCGTACCTTCGATAATCGGCATTTCATGTGTCTTCCCGTTAAATGTTAACTTTGCTTTTTCCATTTTTTCTTTTTCTCCCGTCGGCAAATCCAAATTAATGAACAGCTTCAACAAATAAACCGCAAATCTGAAATAAGTATGAGGAAACTGTTTTACTTCTGTATTAGCCAGTGGATTGATGGTGAAATCAACTTATTTTCAATATCATATATTAAATAAAAAAAACCTGTCAAGATTTTAAAATATTTATGTCTTATGATCTTGTAAATCATCCCCGTCAATGCCTTAAATTACATTGACAAATTTGAACTGCGGACATAAGAGCTTTATCGGGGTGAGAATAATGGTCCAGTCAAATCAAATAAGTGCCTGCCGCTGTCGCGAGGAATTACTAAACAGTATTACACACGGTACGGGTGTTCTTTTGAGTATTGCCGCCCTGATTCTGCTGATCGTTTTTTCCAGTATTTATGGCAGTACGGGGCATGTGGTAAGCGTTACGATTTTCGGCATTACACTGATTTTATTATATACGGCATCCACTCTTTACCACAGTTTTCAAAAACCGCAGATTAAAAATGTGTTGAAAGTCATAGATCACTCCTGTATTTATCTTCTGATCGCAGGAACGTATACCCCGTTTCTGCTCGTGACCCTGCGTGGCGCTTTAGGCTGGACGATGTTTGCCGTAGTGTGGTTTCTTGCAATTACCGGGGTCGTATTCAAAATATTCTTTGTACACCGTTTTAAGATCATTTCAACAATCGCCTATCTTTTTATGGGCTGGCTTGTGGTTTTCGCCATTAAACCCTTGATCAGTTCGATGCCGGCAGGAGGAATTTTGTGGTTGTTCGCGGGCGGTCTAGCGTATTCTCTGGGTGTTATTTTTTACGTATGGGAAGCACTTCCGTTCAACCACGCAATATGGCACATGTTTGTCCTCGCCGGAAGCACATGCCACTTCTTTGCCGTCCTTTTTTATGTTCTTCCGCTGAAATAACAAAGCATGAAAACAGTCTTGAATTATCACTTTTTAAGTGCTAGAGACACTCAGGTTTTGTTAATGACATTCCATAAACTCCGGGAGATCGATATGAAAAAAACTATTTCAGCCATTGTCTGTCTGACAATCATCGTACTGATGGCGGCATCAGTTTGGGCAAAGGAAAAATACACTGTCGCTGTTTTGCCCTTCTCACTTCACAGTGCAGATAATATTGAATACGTCCGGCAGGGAATCGGCGATATGCTCTCAAGCCGGATCGCTGTTGCCAATAAGATTGTAGTCACCCGTAAAGAAGCCGCTCAGGAGGCACTCAAAAAATCAGGCGCCAAAGATCTGAGCATGAAGGATGTTCAAGATATAGGAAAAAAACTGAATGCCGACTACGTTGTATGGGGGAGCATCACAAAGATCGGGAAAAGCATTAGCATTGACGGGAAACTGATCGATGTGGCAAGCGGTAAATCAGACGTAGGTATTTCCTCTGAATCGCAAACCCTGGATGAGGTCATTCCGAAAATTAACGAATTTTCCCAGCGGGTTGTCATGCACATCACTGGATCCGCACCGCAAACTCAGGGGGCTGCCATAACACCCGCGGCCGGACCGGCACCTACCCTCGGAACGTCACGCGAATCTCAAATCATTGCCGGTATGAAATCCGGGGGAAGAAAAGCGACTTTTACTTCCATGATTAATCCTGATTTCATTGACGCGACGGATCCGCTGGCACGTAAAAGAGGGTTCTGGATGAGCCAGCCGTTCAAAACAGAATTCAATGGAATGGACATCGGTGATGTCAACCGCGACGGAAAAAATGAAGTTGTTGTTATTGACAGACATAATATTTTTATCTACCAGAAAACAGATAATGAATTAAAATTATTGAATGAAATTAAGGGTAAATCTTACCATCAATACGTATCGGTGGATGTGGCGGATATCAATAAAGACGGAACCCCGGAAATCATTGTCACTTCATTGAATGATCGTCTGCTGAATTCGTTTGTCCTCCAATACGAAAATGGTGAGTATAAAACCATTGCATCGGATATCCGCTATTTTCTGCGTGTCATTGATACATCGTCGGGAATCCCCATGCTAATGGGACAAAGTTATGGAATTGATAAGGTATTTGAAACGCAGATTTACGAAATGGTATGGCGGGACGGCAAATATGTTGCCGGTGACAAATTGAAAATTCCAATAGGATTATCCGTTTACGGATTGACCATTGATACGATGGGTTCTGGCACGACTGAAAAAATCATTGCCCTCGATGATCTGGACTACTTGATGATTATCGAAAAAACAAACAAGCCTCTGAGCCGGATTTTATCTTTCGGTTTCTCGCCGGATGAACTGATCTGGAGAAGCGATACGGTCTATGGCGGAAGTAACAATTACATCGCCAACATCGACCGGCATAAACTGCAGTCCCAGGAGGCTATACAGAACGAGAGCGCTTTTGCCAATTTGCGGATATTGATGTTTGATACCAACAATGATGGCAAAAAAGAGATGATTATTGTTAAAAACATCTCGTCGGTCGGCCGGATTTTTAAAAACCTGAAGCTTTTTACATCCAGTGAAATTTACAATCTGGAGTGGGACGGCCTCGGGATGGCTGAAAATTGGAGAACAAAAAGAATCAACGGTTATGTCGCTGATTACTCTTTCAAAGACATTGATAATGACGGTAAACCTGAAATTGTTCTGGCCTTGGTGAAGTCTGTCGGTGCTTCCATCGGCTCACAAAGCCATATTGTTGTTTATGAGCTGGAGGTATCTCAATAATTATTGACAAACGATCCGCTCTTCGATATAGCGTCCGGGCGACTCCGCAAGCTGTAGACCTTGCTCACGTCAACTGGAAGCGATTGAAGTTTCCTGATACGTAATAAAATTCCTTCTACGGCGGTGTAGCTCAGTTGGTCAGAGCATACGGCTCATATCCGTAG
>PHBN01000133.1 GCA_002840635.1 Deltaproteobacteria bacterium HGW-Deltaproteobacteria-1 | reverse complement strand
TTGATTTCCGTTCCATACGCACCGGCGTTCATCCAGACAGCCCCCCCAACACTTCCGGGAATCCCCGTACAAAACTCCAGGCCCGTCAATTCCTCCGCAACCGCAAGTCCAACAACCCGGGCAAGTCCCACACCGGCCTGCGCATGAATAAAATATTGTCCTCCATCCGCTGCCTCACAGGCAGCCTGGTCCAATCCGCGCATCCACAACATAACCCCGCGGTATCCGCCGTCACGCACAATGATGTTGGTGAGGTTGCCAACCGGCATAAATGGAATATTCCCCGTTTTCAGTCTTTGAATCATTTCCCCGAGCTGATCTTCGGATTCAATAATGACCAGCGCGTCTACTCTGCCCCCCAGTTTCAGGGAAGCATGACGCGACATCGATTCATCGTACCATATTTTACCGATGTCCATGCCACTCAGCGCATCCTGTATGGCCTGACTGCGTGCCGTCATTTTTTCTCTCCCTGACTGTCCATCTGTTCTAAAAAAGCCTCGCCGATTTTATATACACTGCCCGCGCCCAAGGTGATCACCGTGTCACCGGGCTTTGTATTGGCCAGCAGAAAGTCCATCGTGTTCTGCGCCTGACCAATGTATTCCACATGCGGGTGGCCGCCTTCCTTGATGGCTGCCCAGAGAGCGGCGGAATTAATTCCGGGAATCGGCGATTCACTTGCCGGGTAGATATCGTTGAGCAACAGCACATCTGCGTCGCCGAATGACTTGGTGAATTCATCAAAGAGCGCCTGGGTACGCGTAAATCGGTGCGGCTGAAAAATCACGATCAGCCGTCCTTTCCACATTTGCCGGGCCGCAGCTAATGTCGCCATGATTTCCGTCGGGTGATGACCGTAATCATCCACTACCGTAATCCCTCGCAAACGGCCCTTGATTTCAAGGCGCCGCTGGACACCTGAAAAGCTCTGTAAACCTCTCCTGACCGTCGCCATATCCAGTGCGAGTTCCCGCCCCACCGCCACGGCGGCCATTGAGTTGTATACATTGAAAAGCCCCGGGACGAACAATTCGACATCACCCAGGTTCTCTTCATGATAGAATAATTGATAAACGGTTTTCGTCTCCAGAAATTGGATGTTCCTCGCGGAATAATCCGCGGGTTGATTAATGCCATATGTGATGACCCGCCGTTTTATGGATCCGGCAATTTCGCGGACATGCTCATTGTCATTGCACATCACAACACAGCCATAGAAGGGAACGATATTGGCAAACTTTAAAAAAGCGTCTTTTATTTCTTCAATGCCCGGGTAATAATCAAGATGTTCGCGGTCAATATTGGTAATCACGGCAATAGTCGGTGACAGTTTTAAAAATGAACCGTCGCTCTCGTCGGCTTCAGCGACGATAATGTCGCCGTCGCCCAGACGCGCATTGGAACCAATACTGGCCAGTTTACCGCCGATTACCATGGTCGGGTCCAGACCGCCCCGTGCCAGAATCGTAGACACCATGGATGTTGTGGTTGTTTTGCCGTGGCTTCCGGAAACGGCAACGGAAAATTTCATTTTCAGAAGCTCTGCAAGCATCTCCGCCCGTGGGATAACCGGAATATTTTTTTGATGCGCCTCAACCACCTCCGGATTGTCCGTCTTGACAGCCGTTGACGTTACAACCACATCTGCATCGCCGATATTTTCCGCTGTGTGCCCTACGGCAACCTTCGCACCCAATTGCTGCAACCGTTTTGTGCCGATGCCGCCGATACCGACAAAATGGATGCGCTTGACTTTGCGCTGCATGAACCCTGTCTCTCGATCTTTTCCCATTTTTTAACTTCTTTCCCCGTAACGTATTTCAACCGCTTATTTGGCCGCCAGCTGAAGGCAGGCATCCACAATTTTCGCTGCGGCATCCAACCTTCCGGATTTTCTGGATCTGTCTTCCATGTCTCGTAATTTCCGGTCATCCGCCAGAAGGGATTGTACCAGAGCAAATAATTTTCCCGGAGTGAGTTCACTCTCTTTGATCATCGCCGCGGCTCCCACTTCAACCATCGCCCGCGCATTCAGTGTCTGATGATCGTTGGCCGCCCAGGGGAAGGGAATGAGAATCGAAGCACGTCCCGCCGCGGTAATTTCCGCCAGGGATGTCGCCCCCGCACGGCAGATGATCAAATCGGATGATTCATACGCGGACATCATATCCTGGATAAACGGACTCACCCGGGCATCCAGGCCATACTGCTCATAGGCCTTCTTCACCATCTCCAGATCACGCTCCCCGGTTTGGTGAACAATCTTCAGCGAATCTTTCATTTTCTGTAAAAGAGGCAGCATGGCCACCACCGCTTTATTGATGGCCGCGGCTCCCTGCGAACCGCCAAAAATCAGAATCTGGCGGCCGGATGTTTTGCGGATTGCCTTACCCAGGCGATCTGCAAACGCCGCCCTTACCGGATTACCCGTAACCATCACCTTGCCCGCTGAAAACTGATTTTTACTCTGTTCATAGGTAACGAATATTTTATCCACAAACCTGCCGAGAATACGATTGGTGTTTCCCGCCAGAGCGTTCTGCTCGGCTACAGCCGTGGGAATGCGCATCAGGCAGGCAGCCATTACCGCGGGTCCCGAAGCATAACCGCCGACTCCGATAACGACATCCGGGCCGAAGGCTTTCAGGATTTTTCTGGACTGCAACATGCTGTTCGGTATTGCATATACGCCTTTCACCAATGCCTTTAAACCCCTTCCCATCAAACCTTCCACTTCAATTTCTTTAAGTTCGTAACCCAGCGGCCCCAGCAGTCTGTGTTCGATACCCCTTTTCGTGCCGATGAAAAGTACCCCGTTGTGAGGATCGCGTCTTAAAAATTCCTCCGCGACGGCAATGCCGGGAAACAAATGACCGCCTGTTCCTCCTCCAGCAATAACGATGCGCACTGATTTCTTCCTCTCCCCATACGACATTCCATGCCCATCACGTCCGCTGCGTGGAAATATTCAGCAGGATTCCCACAATCAGCATGCTCATGACAAACGACGTACCGCCGTAACTTAAAAAAGGCAGGGCCAGTCCCTTTAATGGGATAAGCCCCATCACGCCCGCAATATTAATAAACGCCTGCATAGTAATCAGCATCGTCAATCCCGCCGCCAGCAACGTCCCGAAAAGGTCCGGTGCGCGGAAGGCGATCATAAAGCCTCGCAGCAGGAAAAAAATAAACATGACAATGACGATCGCCACTCCGATAAAACCGCTTTCCTCCGCGATAACCGCCAGAATAAAATCCGTGTGTGGTTCCGGCAGATAAAACAATTTCTGCATGCCGTCACCGATACCCGTGCCAATCACGCCGCCTGATCCGAAAGAAATCAGGGACTGGATCAGCTGGAAACCTGTATTGTCCGCATCTTTCCAGGGATCCAGAAACGCCGTAAGACGCGCCATCCGGTACCCCTTGGTCATGATCAACCAGACGCCCATCGGGATGAAAGCTGCGCCGAGAAACATCAGGTGGGTAATCCGCGAACCGGCCAGAGACAGCATGAGAAGAAGAATCGACGCAACGATGACAACCGTCCCGAAATCCGGCTGCAGAATGATCAATCCCATAATAACGGCAGACACCGAAAGGGGAACAATGACACCACGGCTGAATTTCTTGAGATGATGCACTTTGCGTGTCAGGAGATGAGCCAGGAAAATAACCATGGCCACTTTCACCAGTTCGGTGACCTGAAAAGAAAACACCCCCATATTGATCCAGCGGGTTGCACCCCCTCGTCGAATGCCGATATGGGGAATGAAAAGTGCAAGCAGTAAAACAACGGAGATGACGACTCCAGGATAAGCTACCTTTTTTAACTGTTCGTAAGGAATTTTAGTCATCACAATCATCATGATCAGACCGGCCAAAACAAAAATCAGGTGTTTCTTGAGAAAGAATTGTCCGTCATTGAACTTCTCCAGGGCAAGAATAGAGCTCGACGAATAAATCATCGCGGTGCCCACCGTCACCAGGATTAAGGTGACCAAAAGCAGGATGACGTCCGGAGTATTGGTTTCTTTTTTAACAGCCGATTCCATTTATATATTCTTTACCTCTTCCTTAAAGAAGTTTCCCCGTTCCTTATAATTGGCAAATTCGTCAAAACTGGCGCACCCAGGCGACAGCAGCACGATGTCTCCGGGCTGCGCAACCCGATAAGCGCTTTGAATGGCCGCTTTCAATGTCGCTTCCTTGCTGATGGGCACGCTCCCGCTGATCTGCGGTTCTATGCTTTCACGCGCCTCGCCAAACAGGATGACCTGTTTTGTTTTTTCGCCAAGCAGTGGCTTCAGCGCTTCAAAATTTCCGTCTTTATCCCTTCCGCCCAGAAGCAGAATCACCGGTGAGGAGAATGTCTCAAGCGCGCGGAGAACGGCATCGACATTGGTCCCCTTGGAATCATCGTAAAATTTGACTTCGCCTTTTTCTCCGGCAAATTCAATGCGATGGGGCAACCCGTGGAAACTCGACACAGCCTTGACAATGCTTTCGGGAGAGCAGCCGCAGAAGCGTGCCGCTACCACCGCCGCCATCACATTTTCCACATTATGCAAGCCGGGAAGCGAAATCATGCTCAAAGGATAATGCTCTTCCGTCCCGTCCGACTTTAAATAAACAATCGCCTCATCCTGCACAAAAACTCCGGTTTTCAGACTCCGCTTTGAACTGAACGAAACAACCTGCGATTGGATTGACTCAACCAGTCCCGTCTGCGCATCATCCTCAGCATTGAGAATCGCCAGATCCTCCCCCTGCTGATTTTTAAATATGCCTGACTTGACCTGTCGGTAGGCTTCAAACGATCCGTGATAATTGACATGATCGCATGTAATATTGAGCAGCACGGCGACGTGCGGTCGGAAGGTGCTGGTCCACTGCAGTTGGAAACTGCTGATCTCGGCTACGATGAAATCATCGTTCTGCGGAAAACCGGCATATTCAATCAGGGGATTGCCGATATTCCCGCCGATAAATATTTTCTTCCCCCCGTAAGCCAGGATCCTGGCCAGCAGGGTAGTGGTTGTGGTTTTCCCGTTGGTGCCCGTCACGGCAACAATAGGCACCCGGATAAAGCGATATGCCAGTTCGAGTTCGCTGATGATCGGAATCCCGTTTTTCTGTGCGGCGGATAAAATATCATTGCCGGGTGGAATGCCGGGTGAAGGCACCACAAGATCAACGCCATCAAGAACCGTCGCATCATAGTCACCCACTCTAAGCCAGGACTGTCCGGTCAGGGGTTCAAAATGATCTCCCCACTGGTGGAAAGGTTTTTCATCGACCACGACAACAGCCGCACCACGCGCACCCAGAAACGACACTGTGGCGATGCCCGTTTTCCCCATGCCGATGACAACAATTTTCTTTCCCTTCAGTTCCATAATTCCTCTAACGCAGCTTCAGTGTACCGATGGCTAAAAGTGCCAGCAAAATCGAAATAATCCAGAACCGGACGATAACCTTTGGCTCCGCCCAGCCCTTGAGTTCAAAGTGATGATGGATCGGCGCCATCCTGAAAATGCGCTTGCCGCCCGTCAGCTTGAAATAACCGACCTGGAAGATGACGGAAAAAGTTTCCATGACAAAAACGCCCCCGACGATTGCCAGCAGAATTTCCTGCTTGGTAATCACCGCCACCGTTCCCAGTGCTCCGCCCATCGAAAGTGATCCGACGTCTCCCATGAATATCTCAGCCGGATAGGCATTAAACCAAAGAAAACCCAGTGCCGCCCCCATCAGCGCCCCGCAGAACACCGACAACTCTCCGGCGCCGGGGACATAGGGAATCTGCAGATAATTAGCGACTTTCACGTTGCCGGCGAAATAAGCAAACAGCAAATACGTCGCAAAACAGATGCCCGCCGGGCCGGTCGCCAGACCGTCCAGGCCGTCTGTCAGGTTGACGGCATTGGCCGCCCCGACGATGACGAAAACACAAACCCGACGATGACGAAAACACAAAGCAGAATGTATCCCCAGCCCAGATTGGGCAAAACGGTCTTAAAAAAGGGAATTGTCACCTGCGTGCTAAACCCCGGTTTGAAATACAAAATAAGGCCGATAAAAAAAGCGATGATGATTTCTGCGGCAAGCCTTTTTTTCCCGGAAACTCCCCGGGAACTCTTCGCAGCCAGTTTTTTATAATCATCCAGAAAACCGATCAGGCCGAATCCGACCGTCACCAAAAGCACCATCCAGATATAGACAACAGAGAGGTTTGCCCACAGTATTGTGGCAATGACCACGGCAAAGATCATCAGCACCCCTCCCATGGTTGGCGTGCCTTTCTTTCCCATATGCGTTTTCGGCCCGTCTTCCCTGATCTGCTGATCAATCTGCAGCTGCTGTAGTTTGCGGATCAGCCAGCGGCCCATCAGGAGGCATATCAGCAACGCCGTGATCGAAGCAAAAATAGTCCGAAACGTGATATAACGAAACACGTTGAAGGATGAAAATATCGTATGCAGAGGATAGATGAACTCGTAAATCACTTTGCTGCTCCCGGTTTACTCAGCTGCTGTTTTACCTTCCGTTTTGTAAATGCCCGTGTCCTCACAGATTCTTGCCACAATCCTGTCCATTTTCATCCGTCGGGACCCCTTGACCAGAATCCAGTCTCCTTTGCGTAACTGCTTTTTCAAATGAGCAATCGATTCTTCGACGTCGTCCCTTAAGTAGAAAATTTGTTCGTCCGACAATCCTCCTCCGAGTGCGCCTGCCGCGGTAATCTCTGCAAACTCACCCTGCAGAAAAACAGCTGTCACGCCGATCGTTGCCAGAAGCATTCCAACCCGCCGATGCATTTCCCTGGCCGCCTCACCCAGTTCCAGCATATCCCCTAAAAAAACAAATGCGTTGTGCGCATTCTTGAGGTCCTTGAGGGTCAACA
>PHBN01000493.1 GCA_002840635.1 Deltaproteobacteria bacterium HGW-Deltaproteobacteria-1 | reverse complement strand
TTTTTCTGAATCCTTGCTCTGGCCCAGCGCAAGGGGGAAACGCCCAACCTTGTCCCGTGCAGCGTAAATACCTTCCGGCGTGAGCACAAGAACGCAGATTGACCCTTCGATGATGCCGCGCATGGAAGCAATGCCTTCGACGATATTGTCCCCCCGGTTAATCAGGGAAGCGACAATTTCCGCGTTATTGACACCTCCTCCGGCCATCTCAGTAAATGAGGCTCCTTCATTGAGCAGTTCGCCTACCAGTTCATTCTTGTTGGTT
The DNA here is from genome assembly GCA_002840635.1 of Deltaproteobacteria bacterium HGW-Deltaproteobacteria-1. Taxonomy (GTDB): domain Bacteria; phylum Desulfobacterota; class Syntrophia; order Syntrophales; family Smithellaceae; genus UBA8904. The sequence continues at coordinate 1,557 of PHBN01000493.1, read as the reverse complement.
ATCAAACCCGTGGCTACCACCGCATAAATACCGAATTTGGAACGAAAAATCAGCGGTTGCGGTGATTCGTCATCAATGGCGCCTATTCCTGTGTGCCCTTCCATTTTTTTGTAATCATCGACAAACCGAGACTTGAACTGTGCCTGTGATATGCCGTGAATTGTGTTATAAAATCCTTTAGGACCAAATACCGCCATGCCGCCGTGCTCGGTTCCAAGGTGTGAATGATAATCCGTTCCATAAAATAGCGTCTGAACACAGCTGTCCTGTGCGACTACACCGAAAAGACCTCCCATTTCTTCCTTCCTTCCACGGCTTTTTAAACAAGCTTTGCAACAGCGTTTTTAATTCGCTTGACGCCCTCTTCAATATTTTTCATTGAGGTGGCATAAGACAAGCGGATATGATGATCATTTCCGAATGCTGCTCCCGGTACCGTGGCCACGTTCGCTTCGTCGAGCAGATATTCAATAAAATCAGTTGAATTTGTTATTTTTCTGCCCGAAAGGGAACTACCATACATGGCGGAAACATTGGGAAACACGTAAAATGCACCTTCAGGCATCAGACAGGATACGCCCGATATATCATTGAGCGCTCCCACGATATAATCTCTTCTCTTCTTAAATTCCCTGACCATCATTTCAACAATGCTTTGATCGCCGTTGAGAGCCGCCACGGATGCTTTTTGAGAAATAGACGTCGGATTGGATGTGCTCTGACCCTGAATTTTCCCCATTGCCCCGATAATTTCCTGCGGACCCGCCGCATAACCGATGCGCCAGCCGGTCATGGCATAGGCCATTCGCAAACGGATAGTCCGTATAAAGTATTTTTTCATAAATATCGTCTGAAATGATGAAAATGTCTGTATCCGCCAAAACGGTCGCGAGTGCTTTAAGATCGTCCGGTGAATAACCGGCGCCTGTCGGATTTGATGGACCGTTCAGAACAACTGCTTTGGTGCGCCCGGTCATTGCAGCCTTTAATTGTTGAGGTCGCATCTTGAAACCGTCTTTTTCCAGGGTATTGACAATGACCGGCGATCCTCCGGCCAGAACAACAATATCAGGATACGAAACCCAGTAAGGAGCAGGAATAATTACCTCATCCCCTTCCTCAATGAGCACCTGCGCCAGATTGTACAATGTGTGCTTTGCGCCGCAGGAAACGACAATCTGCGAACGCTTGTATTCCAAATGGTTATCAAGCATCAGCTTCTGAATGATCGCATCTTTTAATTCATCCGTTCCGCCAACCGGCGTGTATTTTGTAAAACCGGCCTCTATGGCTTTTATAGCCGCTTTCTTGATGTGGTCCGGTGTGTCAAAATCCGGTTCTCCGGCACCGAAACCGATGACGTCTCTCCCCTCGGCCCTCAGGGCATTGGCCTTCGCCGTTATGGCCAGGGTCTCCGATGGTTTCACTTTTGCTACTCTCCCCGCCAGCTTCACAAACTTACCTCCCGTTAGCATTCATGTTGTATTTTTCTAATAATTTCTGATGCACATTTTCCGGAACCAGACCCCTGACCGACCCTCCCAGGCTGGCCACCTC
>PHBN01000492.1 GCA_002840635.1 Deltaproteobacteria bacterium HGW-Deltaproteobacteria-1 | reverse complement strand
GGTGTTTTATCTATGTATAATATTTTTTGTTTTAGTCGGTAATCCGGCAGTTTCCTTATGCTCAAGGAGTTCCTCCTCAAAAAAATGACGCCGTGCGGATAAACACGGCGTAATGTAATAACGGTTTGGCTTCTGTCAATGGTCGAGTAGTATTATTTTACCAGTCGCTTGAAAGCCTCCTCATATTTTGCCTTGGTTTTTTCAATAATGTCCTGCGGCAATTCAGGCGCCGGGGGTTTCTGGTTCCAGTGGATGGAGAGAAGATAATCACGAAGAAACTGTTTGTCGTAACTTTTTTGTGACCGGCCCTCTTCGTAATCGTCAGCCGGCCAGAATCGAGAGGAATCAGGCGTCAGTAACTCATCAATCAGAATCAGTTCATCTCCGATCAGGCCGAATTCCATTTTTGTGTCGGCGATAATAATACCGGCTTTTAAAGCAATGGATGCAGCTCGTTCATAAATGGCGAGGGTTGTTTTCATGATCTTGGCTGTGAGATCGGTGCCAATGATATCTTCCATTTCGGTATGAGTGATCGGCGCGTCGTGATCACCCTGGAGGCAGTTTGCATGATTCTTTCAATCCTTCCGGCAGTTTGATCCCGGATACAGACTGACAGCGGCGGTATTCGTTCCAGCCGGAACCGGACAGATATCCACGTACAATGCATTCCACAGGCAGCGGTCTTGCATCCCTAACCAGCATGCTGCGGCCTTTCAAATTCTCCAGGTAGGGGGCACACTCCTGGGGGAAATCAGTGGCTTCTGCGGAAATGATGTGGTTGTCGATAGTATCTTTCATTTGTTTAAACCAGAAAACGGACATCTGGTTCAGTATGATGCCTTTGCCCGGAATAGGGTCAGACATGATGACGTCGAATGCGGAAATCCGGTCGGTAGCTACCAGCAGAAGAGCATCCTTTACGGCGTAAAGGTCGCGCACTTTTCCACGCTTGATCAGTTTTAATTTAGGGAATTCCGTGCGGAAAATACTTTTTGTCATGTTCTTATGCTCCTTTATTGAATAGAAGGGTTGTATTTTTTCTCATGACCGATAGTGGACGTGGGCGTCCTTCCGTAGTTATGGCCGGGCATAACCCTGGTCTCGTCAGGCAGCGTGAAAAGCCTGTTCTGAATGGCGTTGTACATGGTCTGCCAGGAACCTCCCGGTAAATCTGTGCGACCCACCGCTTCCACAAAGAGAGTGTCGCCGGTAAAGACATAACCGGGTGTATACAGGCATATTCCCCCGGGAGAATGGCCGGGGGTGTGAATGACTTTCAGTTCAACATTTCCCACGGAAATGATATGGCCGTCCTGAACCAGAAGATCGGGTGGAGGCGATTGCTTTGCGCCGAACATGCGAAGCATGGCTTGCGGTGTGGCGGTAAGCATCACGGCGTCGGCCTCATGCACGATGATTTTTGCGCCGGTCAGTTTTTTCATGTCCGCATTGCCGCCGATATGATCCACGTGACCGTGCGTGTTGACAATATAGTTGATCCGTAGGCCATGGTTTGCGGCCAGGGCCAGAAGGTCGTGGACATTGTCGGCCGGGTCGATGATCAGTGCGTCGCCGGTGATGGTATCCCCCACGAGATAAGCGAAAACAGCCATCTGGCCTACCTGCATTTGTTGAACAAACATGACCGCTCCTTTAAAAAATATGGAATGACCACTAGCATTATTTTGTTTGATTCGT
>PHBN01000491.1 GCA_002840635.1 Deltaproteobacteria bacterium HGW-Deltaproteobacteria-1 | reverse complement strand
AACCGGAATTTCCGGCGCTCCCGAGGTAGTAAACGACGATCGCAGAACTCCCACCAGGGATACGATAAAAAAAGCAACAAGAAATGCCATTAAAAACATAAAAAATGTTTTTCGATTTGAATTTTTCATACTTATCCTCCACAAAGAAATATGCTTAGCCTTCTTTTGATTTCAGGCAGGAACATATTATATTTAAATAGAATATAATGATATGATCTTATTTGTCAATCAAAAACGTTTTAATAATGGCCGTTTGAAGTCTCTATCATCCTGTGTTAGTATGAATGCCTGTTCGGAGACCGATAGATGAAAACCTTCTGGGAAAAACTGGGGCGTGCCGCCATCGGGATTTTTGAAGATTCCGCTGATACGATTGTATTTGCAGTCAGGGTTTTTGTGCGCATTTTTCAACGTAAAACCTATTCCAGCGCCATGCGTGAAGTCCTGGTGAACCAGATCTACTTTACCTCTGTACAGATTCTGCCGGTTTTTATCATTGTTTCTGTCTTTTTCGGCTCGCTCCTGATCGGCATTGTTTTTACCATGCTCAAGGATCTGGGCCTTACCGAGTTCATCGGCCATGTTTTGATGGGGCTGATTGTCACAGAGTTATCCCCTTTTTTAACGGTGCTGCTCATCACACTGCGATCGGCCTCTGCAATCAATACGGAAATGGCTGTTATGAAAGTGAACCGCGAACTGAAAACACTGGCGACGTTCAGGATTGACATTGTCGATTATCTTCTGGCGCCCAGGGTTCTCAACGGGATCATCTCCATCGTATTATTGAGCAGTCTTTTCTCTATTGTGCTGCTGATCAGCGGGATTCTTTTTGCCAGACTTATTTTTGGTATGAATATCAATGTTTATACAAATATGGTGTTAAATTCGACCCATTTTTCTGATATATTGTGATTATCGAGGTGCTGTCATTACTAATAAAATTATATTAAATTTTTTTGAAAATGATCAGGCGCTCAATCAGTCTCTGGAGGGGTTTATGCGTGAATTTGCCACGCAGGCGGCACCGGTGTCTGTGGACGTTCCGTTGATTTCAAATCAGGATGTGTATATGAATATAGCCCTGATTAAAGAATATCACGAGAACATGCCCAGGCAGCAGGCCGAACGACTGGCTGTTCATTGTCTCGGGAGAATAGGTCTTGAACACATTGCGTATAAACGTAATCCCTCGTTGACGTTCGAAGAGAGATTTGGTGTAATGCTGCTGCGGGCCGCCATGGTAAAAGATGCCATGATTCTGATTGACAAGCCCTTTGAGCTTATTCCCCATTTGCAGGATAGTCAAATGATCACATCCATGCTGAAAACCATAGGTGATTTATACTTGAGTTGTCATATATATGATTATCAATGGATGCAGGAAAAGTATGGTGAACTATGACCATGAGCCGCGAATATAAAGTCGGTCTTTTTATTGGCTGCACAGTATTCATTATTATGACAGCCCTGCTTTATCTTGCGTTCAGTAAGGGGACTTTTGAAAGAATACATACCTTTACCCTTTCATCCCGATCCGGTGAAGGTTTTATGGAAAACATGCCGGTTGTTTTTTCCGGATTCAATATCGGGTATGTGCATACGCTGGAACTTAACGAAGAGGGAGTTGTTTTGAT
>PHBN01000490.1 GCA_002840635.1 Deltaproteobacteria bacterium HGW-Deltaproteobacteria-1 | reverse complement strand
CCTGATTGCCCATCTGGAAAGATTGGGGATTACGGTCAAGTCCCATGCCAGCAGTTTGGAAGAGAGCGAGGTCGAAAGAGTCAGGACTGACTTGCAGACTACGTCTCCGAGACAGATTGTTGAGGAAAGAATAAAAACGACGGTTATTCGCCGCCGTACGGTTCGCACACCGGTTGAGCCGGTTTCGGTTGAAGCTCCCGATGAAGCAAAGGAAGAATCCACTGAAGGAAAAACCGCTCCGGCTGCCGCTCCGAAAAAAGAGGCGGTTTCAGGCGCTGCGGAAATACCAGGGACAGAAAAGGCAAAAGAAGAGGTGCCGACCACTCAACCGGGTGTTGCTGTTGAGGAAGTGAAGAAAGACGTGTCGGCTGCGGGAACGGTTGAGGAATTAAAGCCAGATCAGCCAGTGACTGAAAAGATTTCGGAAATGCCTAAAAAGCCGCCGGTGATTCTACCCGTTCGGCCACCGATGATGTCCCGGCATAAAATCACTAAGCCCGAAGAGAAAAAAGAAATTCCGGCAAAAGCCCCCCAGAAGCCGGGGGAAAAAGTTATTGTACCGCCACCCGAAAAAATTATTAAAAGAGAATTTGAAAAGCCCAAGAAAAAAGGTAAGGGGCCGGTGGAAGTCTTTATTGAAGAGGAAAAAGAGGTCCCGCGCCGCAAGATTCTGGAAAGAAAAATCGACAAGAAGATCAAAGTGATTGAAGATGATCGGGACGTGGCATTCAGCAAATGGCGCGAAGAGAAAAAGGCTGCGCCGATCAAAATGAAGAAAACCGAAATTACGGTGCCAAAAGCCATCAAGCGCCGCATTCGTGCGGGTGAAACGATTACAACGGGAGAACTGGCCAAACGGATGGGTGTTAAGGCCGGCGAGGTCATCAATAAGTTGATGGCAATGGGCGTAATGGCCACTATCAATCAGTCTATTGATTTTGACATTGCCACGCTGGTGGCCTCTGAGTTCAGCTTTCAGGTGGAAAAAGCTGAGATGGAATTTGGGGATACCATGCTGAAATCGCAGACGGTCTCGGAAAATCTCAAGCCGCGCGCGCCGATCGTCACGATCATGGGTCACGTTGATCACGGTAAAACATCGCTGCTGGACGCGATCCGTCAGACCAATGTGATTGACGGCGAAGCA
>PHBN01000489.1 GCA_002840635.1 Deltaproteobacteria bacterium HGW-Deltaproteobacteria-1 | reverse complement strand
GCTGTCTCCGGGATATGTAACGTTCTGGCAATATTGGCCGCCATGGCTTCGGCATAAGGCGCCAGTTTTGGTTTTTCCATCATGACCGTGACATCAATACTGTTGATGCTCAGTCCCTTTGCCGTGATGACCTGGCGAACCCGTTCTAAAAGAACGAGGCTGGAGATATTTTTATAAGCTTCATCCGTATCCGGAAAATGCCTGCCGATGTCACCCGCCCCGGCCATGCCCAAAAGCGCGTCGCAGACGGCATGCAGCAGGGCATCCGCGTCTGAATGCCCCTGCAGTCCCCGATCGAAGGGAATTTCAACTCCCCCGAGGATGAGCCTCCTGTCCGGTGAAAATCGATGGCTGTCATAACCCAGCCCGCTGCGGCTAACCATTTTTTCCTTTTTTTTATTTTCCATCAATGCTTCCGCGATCAGCAAATCTTCCGGCGTCGTGATTTTGATGTTTTCATATGAACCGGCAACCATTCGGACGTTCACGCCCATTCGCTCAACCAAAGACGCGTCGTCCGTTCCATAAAAATGATCTGTTTGAGCTGCCGCATATGCCCGGCATAAAATGTCATATTGAAAAGCCTGGGGGGTTTGCGTCTGCCACAAATTTTGACGGCGCAATGTCCTCGTCACGATGTTTTCATCCGTTGTTTCCTTGATCGTGTCTTTGGCCGGAACACCGATGGAGGCGGCGCCGCATTGGGCCGCCGCGGCAACGACCCGGGTAATCATATCGCGGGTAACAAAAGGACGAACCCCATCGTGGACAATCACAATGTCGCACGTTTCGGGAACAGTCTGCAGACCATTTTGAACCGAATCCTGGCGCTCTGCGCCGCCCGCCACAACCGTCATTACTTTTGTCAACCCGTAATTTTCGACGATATTCTTTTGTACGGACGCCACATCTTCATTGGGCACCACCAGAACAATGGCAGAAACAACATCCGTTATCTGAAACACACGGATCGTGTGAACCAGCACGGGCAATGAATCCAGCGGAATATACTGCTTTGCAACATCAAGCCCCAGTCTTTTGCCTGCGCCGCCTGCCGGAATGATTGCAACTGTTTTCATGATGCATCCTATAATAAAACGGGCCCGGAAAATCATTTTCCCGGGCCCGTTCGCCAAAGGTATTTTCTTTCCGGTC
>PHBN01000003.1:38171-40868 GCA_002840635.1 Deltaproteobacteria bacterium HGW-Deltaproteobacteria-1 | reverse complement strand
ATTGTACCACATGTTAAGTTTTAGTTCAGAAAATTTTGTTCATTACGGATTGAAAGATTGTATGTTTACGAAAATTGAAGATTTGAGGACTACAGGAAGCACCTCTCGCCAGCACAATTCAGGAAATTTGCCCGGCAGAATCTGCGCTTTTCAACTCGTTATCAATGAAATGTACAAATTATTAAAAAAGCCGTCCCACAGAAACATGAGACGACTTAATGAACAGATCAAGATACGGTGAATGCTCGGCCTATTTAACGGCGTCTTTCAAACCTTTGCCTGCTTTGAATACTGGAACCTTCTTTGCGGCTATTTTAATAGCCTTACCAGTCTGGGGGTTTCGACCTACACGGGCTTTCCTTTTGCTGATTTTAAATGTACCAAAACCAACAAGCGTAACATCGTTGCCTTTTTTAAGAGTCTTCTGAATTGCCGCCAGTATTGCGTCCAATGCCAACACTGCTTCTTTCTTGCTAGATGTAACCTTCGCCACTTCTTCGATCAAATCAGCTTTGTTCATTTATTCCCTCCTAATTGTTTGTGTTGAAATAATTGGTTAATTATACCTGACCGTTTGCCGCAAAGCAAGCCTAATGACGCCGCAGATGCCCTGTTTGAGCATGATTTGCCATCCTGCCATATCAGAGTCTTTTTTATCAGGGACAATTGGCCTGGCGTTTTCATCCCCACCCTGCTTGCGGTTATGAATATGTAACACCTGTTTAAAATCCTATGTGATTCTTTGCCACCGAATAAGTGTGTCGCACTCCGACGCTTATGATCCCTTGCGGGATGCAATCACGTCTCCATGCCGTCACACCTTTTCGACTGAATCACATATAAACAATTGTCACCGATTCATATTTATTCTCCCCTCCCCTTTATTAATCAAAAACAAAACTACCACTAGCTTGCTTCGCGTCGCTTGAAATGGTTTTAAAAAATCTGTTTTTAAAGAACCTTCTCAAAATTATTTAATACTATAAAAACAATATGGACAGCAATTTCAACTATATGAATATACAAAGAAATACCAATAACACAACAACATGAATATGTGGCATTTATAGTAACTATAATAACTATTAATATTGCTGAACAAGAAACCATAATGTCTTAAACAAAACCACCATAAAAAATAAATAATTCTTTTGAAACAATAACAAAAATGGAAAAATTTAGAACTGCCCTAGCAAGAAATAATAGAAACTTAACCGACAATAGAACATCACAAAATGATGCACTATAAGAAAAGCGATTTGCTGAAAATGAAAATGCTGCAAAACTTGTAGCCTAATAAAATAATTATAAAACTCTAAAATAAATATGATGAAGTTGGGCGTTGCCAGGCAATATGGGTGTTTTGCTCCTTTTTAATTAGCCTGGCCGTTCTGGAAGGCTTTCCCCTGAGCCTCATAGAGTCTCAGCCCTGCCGGGTTCCGGCCACATAACGCAATAACAGAGGGGAGGAGGAAAGATATATCTTCCCTCCTCCCCTTTCCCCCTCTCACCCATCATTATTTTTGTTTTAAAAACCAGCTAACGGCCCTTCTGGGGCAAAATATCAATGCCTTCTCTTGCTCTTGCAGATTTTATCCCTATCCCCCTCCCCTGTCGGGTTTCGGACGCCTCTGGCGTCCTTTTCGCCCTGGGGGCCGCTTCCAATGCGAAGCTGGTTTTTAAAAATGTTTTGTAAGGAAAACCATTTTAAATCGAAAGGAGCAATAAAGATGAAAATTTTAGAACAGTTTATCAGTAAATCGCAGTTGGCATGTTTGCGGGAGGCTTGCAGGGGAGAAGAAGGAAAATATTTCAATAACATGATTTTGAAATTGAAAAGCCATATTGTGTCAATGCCAAAAACCTACGGAACGGACGGGCAGGGCGATGATGTTACGGTCATGCTGCACTACTTCATAAACGGCTCAGATTGGTGGATTACTGAAAGGGACGTTATTCTTGACGATCAGGTTCAAGCGTTCGGATACGTTTGTCTAAATGGTGACACCGATTGCGCCGAGCTTGGATATATCAGCATCACGGAACTGATCGAAAACAATGTTGAGCTTGATTTATATTTTGAGCCAACAACGCTACGGGATGTAAAAAAGAAATTGTTTGAGAAAGCGGCTTAAATAATGAGCCCCCTGTGGCCAGTAACCATCGGGGGAGCTTTTTAAATCAATCCTATAACTGATGAAAGGATTACATCATGACAACAGTAAACAAGGCTATATTGATCGGCAGGCTTGGCAAAGACCCGGAAGATCGGACATTCCAAGATGGTAAGGCGGCAACTAACTTTTGTCTGGCCACAGACGAGCAGTGGAAAGATAAAAACGGCAAGAAGGTTCAGAAAACAGAATGGCATCAGATTGTCACATATAGTAGGCTCGCTGAAATTTGTAAAAAGTACCTTGTTAAAGGCAAACTTGTTTATGTAGAGGGACGCATTCAAACCCGCTCATGGGAAGATAAGGACGGCGGGAAGCGTTTCACGACAGAGATCATCGCAAGCAACGTGAAAATGCTTGAATCAAAAGAAAAGGGAGCGTAACTGTCTGAGATTCCCCCGGAGGCCAAGGCCTCCGGGGTTTCTTTAAATTCGTCGGGGAAGCCCAGGGAAGATATATCTTCCCTCATCCCCTGCCCCTCGCACCCATCATCGCACAGGCCAGCTTGACCTCCCCCCTTCCC
>PHBN01000003.1:0-38116 GCA_002840635.1 Deltaproteobacteria bacterium HGW-Deltaproteobacteria-1 | reverse complement strand
CCTCTGGCGTCCTTTTCGCCCTGGGGGCCGCTTCCAATGCGAAGCTGGTTTTTAAAAATGTTTTGTAAGGAAAACCATTTTAAATCGAAAGGAGAAATAGAGAAAATGAAAATCGAAGAAATCATCACCGCACGTATTATCGATAAACTAGAACAAGGGACCATTCCTTGGCATAAACCGTGGACAGGCGGCGAAGCCCCGAAAAACCTAATCACAAAGAAAGAATACAGAGGGGTTAATGTTTTCATCCTCAACGCAATGGGTTACAGTTCCCCTTATTGGGTGAGCTTCAAACAAGCGCTTGAGCTTGGCGGCATGGTGAAAAAAGGAGAAAAAGGAACTCCCGTTATTTTCTGGAAATGGATGAACAAAACCGACGAAGAAGGAAACCTGTCTGCCGACCATTTTCCTTTTTTACGATATTACACCGTTTTTAATATCGGACAACTTGAAGGATTAGACGAACGTAAGATCCCGGCGATGGCTGTTAAATATAACGACCTGGAGAAAATGGCACAATGCGAAACCGTCGTTATGGCCATGCCCAAACGTCCGGAAATTACTTACAACGACCAACGAGCTTATTATATCCCCTCAAAAGACCGTGTTAATATGCCTAAGATGGAAACCTTTGACGGATCAGAAGAATATTACAGCACGCTTTTCCATGAACTAACACACAGCACAGGCCACGAGAGCCGCTTAAATAGAAAAGGAATTATTAGCGGCATCGCAGCTTTCGGAACGCAAGACTATAGCAAAGAAGAACTTGTGGCTGAAATGGGAGCGGCCTTTTTATGTGGCCATTGCCAGATAGACAACAAAACCATTGATAATAGTGCGGCCTATATAAAGTCATGGTTAAAGAAGTTAAAAGACGACCCGAAAATGGTCATCCTGGCCGCTGCACAAGCACAAAAGGCCACCGATTTTATACTTTGCCACAACGAGGCTTGATTAATCACTGTAAGCTGTCCTAGCGGCATGACGGGGAGAAAGAGAGTTTTTAAAGTGGAAATGTCAAAAGATAAATTTAAAAAATATATGGAATTGACAGATAAGGTATTACATTTAATTGACAACCAGGCGGAAGACAAAATGAGCAGGGGCGACTTGCAGGGATGTGTTGAGGCAATAATTATGCAAGCGATAAACTATACGGAACCAAAAACAAAGCAGGCAGACAAAGCGGAAAAAAGGCTTCGGGATAAATGGACGGCGGAAGGCGTGCCTAGAGAAAAACAAGACACAATCATTGCCGACGTTACGGCCAAGGCGCAACTTGGGACACAGATAGGTCCCTTTATTATCGGTTTATAAATATTTGCAATAATCTTTAAAACCCAGCCCCCCCCCGGAGGGTTGTTTTAATTCGGCAGGAGAGGGAATATAATATTTCCGCTTGTTAATTATCCCAAATATGGTATAATACAAATAATGAAAACGAATGCAAAGCCGTTAATCTGGATAGGCAACAGCAAAGAATCTCTTATAAAGTTTCCGGCTGAGGTAAAAGATGTTGCTGGTTTTGCTTTATATTGTGCTCAAATTGGAGGCAAACATCTGGCCGCAAAACCATTAAAAGGTTTTCGCGGGGCTGGAGTGCTTGAAATTGTTGATAATTATTCAGGTGATACATACAGGATTGTATATACAACAAAGCTTGAAGGAATAATCTATGTTCTGCATGCTTTCAAAAAAAAGTCGAAATCTGGCAGTGAAACACCAAAACAAGAAATTGACTTGATCAATAGCAGACTAAAAACAGCTATGGAATACCATGATTCACAATTCAATAAATGAGGGACGTTATGAAAAATAAAATAACCATGAGCAGCGGAAATGTATTTGCAGATCTTGAGTTGCCAGATGCAGAAGAACGTTTGGCAAAAGCACGGCTTGCTTTAAAAATCAGCGAAATAATTCAAAAACAGCATCTTAATCAAATTGAGGCAGCAAAAATACTGGGAACAACTCAACCTAAAGTATCAGCTATTATGAATGGCAATCTATCAGGTTTTTCTCTTGAGCGTCTGATTTGTTTTCTCACTGTTCTTGGCCAGGATGTTCAGATTGTTGTTAAGTCCAAACCGCTACGCCATAAAACAGCCGACCTTGAAGTCGTTTTTGCCTGATTGAATTTAAAGCCGTTAATCCGTTGCCCTTCCCTACCAAGGAACGGAGGCTATTATTTCGACTTAAAACCATTTCATTTAATCTCTTTTAAAACAGCCCCTTTTTAAATTCGTCGGGGAAGCCCAGGGAAGATATATCTTCCCTCATCCCCTGCCCCTCCCTCTGGCGTCCTTTTCGCCCTGGGGGCCGCTTCCAATGCGAAGCTGGTTTTTAAAAATGTTTTGTAAGGAAAACCATTTTAAATCGAAAGGAGAAATAAACAATGAAAAATGCGGCAAATTTTATAAATGGGAAATTATTAGAGGTTGACGTTTTTGGCCAGAAGTATGACGTTGTTTTGAATACTGATTTTTATGAAAGAAGAAATCAGCTGGCGATCTTTGGATGTTTACCAAATGGGGAACCGTTTGGCACTTTAACGGTTTGTCTTCCTCACATCCATTTACAGACAAATGAGATTCTTGTTAAAACGTGGAGTGAAAATGAGCCGTTTGCGAAGGCTGCGCTTGCTTCCGGCTTGTTTGTTGATACGGGTAAACGTGTTCATACTGGCTTTGTCGTAGCACCGATATGGACGGTCAACGTTCTTTAATCTTAAAAACGCTGTCCTATCGGCATGACGGGGAACGGATAAGGAGAAATAAAGATGCTCTGGATATTAACAGCATTATCAATAGCAGGAGTTATTTTAAACGTGAAGAAAAAGCGGTTAGGGTTTGCCTTTTGGATATTTTCAAATGCAGCATGGGCGATTATTAATTTTAAATCAGGGATGATTGAGCAAGGGGCGCTGTTCGTTGTTTATTTTGCCTTAGCAATATGGGGTTTGGTATCGTGGAAAGCTACCGAAAGTATTCCTTGACAAACAAAACCCCCTTCATTATATTGATATTCAATAATTGAGATTCAATAATTGAAAGGCAATAACCCCATGAACCCTTTTAGACTTACCTTAGCCACAGACGACCTCTTCTGCAACCGGGTCGCAGAAATCGACCTGCTGATGAAAAACATGCTTTCCGGCATCCATACGGTTGTGTACGCCCCCCGCCGGTATGGTAAATCCAGCCTTGCCCGTGTTGTAATGGGTCGGCTGGAAAAAAAGATGGTCGGCGTCTATGTTGATCTCTTTTCCATAACATCCAATGAGGATGTCGCGGCTAAACTCTACAGGTGCATCGTGCAGGCCCTCGGACACAATGCCGCCGATCATAGCTCCGCAATGTCCAGGATTGCGGGCTTTTTCAAAAACCTGCGCTTGAGCATGTCTTTTGACCCCATCACCAAGAATCCCGAAATTTCAGTATCCCTCGGAGATGTGAACGCTGTAGTCCACATTGAAACCGTTATCGGCGCCCTTGATGAATACTGCGCCAAGCAGAAGATTAAGGTCTGTCTCATCCTTGATGAATTTCAGGAAATATGCACCCTGAAGGATTCCAAAAAGATCGAGGCCCTTCTGCGTTCGGGCATGCAGGCCGCAAAGCATGTATCTTTTATGATGCTGGGAAGCCGCCGCACCATTCTCAGAGATATGTTTGAGGATCGCAAACGACCCTTTTACAAAAGCGCATATATCATGCCACTACCGAAAATCCCCGAAACGGAAATGGTACCCTTTCTTGTAAGAACCTTCAAAAAAGGCGGCACGTCCCTGTCCCCGGAACAGGCACAACAGATTGTCACTTTCTGCGACTCCTACCCCTACTATATTCAAAAGCTTTCCATGCTGTTCTTTGACATGAAGGCAAAGGGCAATGCCCTTAGTGAAACTCAAGAGCTTCTCATTGCCATGGAGGCGCCTGATTACGAGAACATCTTCATCAATCTGACCATGAACCAGAAACGGCTCCTCCAGGCCATTGCCAAAGCAAGACCGATAAACATCTTCAGCAATTCATTCCTCGTTGAGTATCACCTTGGCTCTCAGGGTGGCGTTCAAAGCAGCCTATCCAAACTTAAAAAACTTGATCTTATCGAACAACAGAAAGACGGATGGAAGGTGGTCGATCCAATATTTGAAAAGTGGCTAAAAACTTAAGCACTTAGAAATAAATTAGGGGCGGCACTCGGCAAAGTAACCGCCCCTGGTGAAACAATAACCCCCAGTGAAAGGAGTCAAAGAGATGTTATCAAATCACCTTGAAAAGTCAATTAATTCTAGCGACAAAAACAATTTATCCATTGGAACATTATTGCAGCAGGCGGATTTTGATACACCGCGTTTTGTTGTGGCTGAACATTTGGGGATTAGCAATCGCTTCCCCGAACAAGGCATGAGGTACATAATTCTCAATATCGATACTCTAGAACTTTGTGTGAAGTATGCTGGTGATCTTGAATGGATAAGCAGCAAGAACGATAGCCGAACACAAACCTATATTTTATCGGATACCCTGCCGGAAGATCATGTAAAAGTATTGTACAAAAAAGCTATTTCATATAAAGAAGAAAAAGAACAAATACAAAAACAAACCACTGAAAAACATAAAAACAAATTGAATCTTGGGCGATGCTTGTTTGAACAGGTTAAGCCGGATCAGGCAAAAGCCGTTATTATTGCCAGTCGTGAAATTGATGATTGCGTAATAATGACTGAGGGCTTGAATATAAAAGAAGAACCTTTTTTTATAATCGGCTGGTCGATGCATACAATAACCCTGTTCTCCGAGTTGAGGAAAGCGGCCGCTTTGTCTGGCATGCCAGAGTTGAGACATTTTAACGAGAACAACCGGGAAGACGAACACCGCGAGAAGTACTGGGTGAATGAAGAATGTTCCTATTTAAAACGTGGAGGCAGATATACAACTGCATGGAAAGTATCAAAACAATCGATCAATTGTTGCCTGGAATTAATTTATTCAGCGTTCGCTGATGGACGCGTTAGATTTCCGAAATAAGATTCAGGCTTGGGTGTTGGATAGTATTTTTTGATAAATAAACAAGAATATATGTAAAATAAAATCATTCCCCCATTAACGAAAGGTTTCACGACATGATAAATAATCATCATGAGCGGTCGATTTATAATGTTAACCATAAGAATATGGTCGTCATGTGGCAATATCTTAAAGATTATGGGAAACAACATGGTTTGAGCATAAAAGATATTAATGTTTTTGATATGCTTGAATTGCCTTTCCCCAACACATTTGCCAACGCACTTGAGTACTATACCGACCAAACTCAATGGAGCTCCCTCGATACATATGTTAACTGCTATTTGAAAGTCAAAGAATTAACAAGAGATCCAGACATCTTTCGCAAGTGCGGGCGCACAGCCGGCAAGAATCGGCGCTTATATTCCTGGCAGCAAATAGCCAGTGCTCTGGGCGGGCCTCGAGGGGCGCTGAATTACATCCCCCACATTATACCGGATTGGAATGACACCAAAATATTTGAAATAATAGAGCCGGCACAATACAATCCTCTGACCCATACAATCACGGCAATCTTCAAATATAAGTTCCATCCGCACATTGATCCTTGTTCTGACTATTGCAGCGATCCCCATATTCTCGGCCTGTTTGAGTCTATACCCCATATTTTCCCGGCCTCCATTCTAAAACCTTGGGTACCGCTCCCGTTAGGAACGGTTGAACAGTTTATGGTTCAATATGATCCTATTAAGCTTTATAGCGGAAGATTTTTTAAACATCTTAATCTTCGACCCTTTTGGGATGGTAATTTGCTCAATATCTATGACCCCAATACAAACACTCCCAAAACCATCGGCAAAAAAGTTATCCTTACAAGGACAGAGTTAAACGGCAAGTCAATGTATCTCGGAAAGCATGAAACATTAAGCGAGAAATCCGACGCGGCGCAGCTAACAGGGACTCTCATCACTAAAACTATTTCCTACAAGGGTGAACCGATATGTCTTGACGGGGTTATTATGGAGGCCCCCTGTTTTATGTTCAAATTTACTTGCCAAGCACCAAGAAGTGCCCGCCTGGCATGGAAGTTTCATTATACCTTTTCGGCCAAAATACCGCTTTTAAACGAGCTTTTTAAAACCAACGACAGATTAAAAAATGAAATTGAAGAAAAAAATAGAGCCTATGACGATCTAAAATATTACAGTGATAATCTTGAAAATATCGTGCAGGAGCGAACAGAATTACTCCGACAAACATCGGCTTACGTCAGGCAATTAGACCAGGTGGTCATGCGCGTCGTCAGTCATGGCCTGGGTAACTGGTCGGCCAATGCCATCGCGGATTCAAATTTAATCATCAATTCCGTAAAATCCGGTAAGGTAAACGATAAAACCAACGAATATCTTAACCGTCTTGTTTCCAACTGCGGCGTGGCCGCCATGGCTGCGATCGGGCTTAATTATTACTGCCGAAATGATGTTGTTATCACCATCCAGGATGTTGTCGATTATCTACTAAAACGCGCACACCTTTCCATCATCGTGGACTTAGACTTTGATGAGAACATTAAATTCACGACAATTGACGGCCGGATTTTCATGATTCTTTCTGAAATATTTCAAAATGCCGTCAAGGCACAGATTAATCAGGGCTACAATGACCGCTTAAATATGAATATCTGTTTAGATAAGGAGCAAAGCGTCGTCATTTTCACCTTAACAAATACAGGAAAGTTATTAAGCAATTTGCACATCCCCAAAGACGTCAACTCTGATTTTCCAGAAAAGCAGCAAGGCGGCTGGATCTGCAGACGCCTGACAACAGACCTCGGGGGCACAATTTCGTGGGTCGAGGAAAATGAAAAAGTAAAGACCACCATCAGCATACCCGTAAAAAAAGCGACAGCGGAAGGAATAAACAGCAATGCTTAGAAGACCTTTAATTCTCGTATTAGAAGATGAACGCAGCCAGCGTGATTATTATGAACTGCTGCTAACCAATTCCGGGTATGATGTCAAAGCCTATTCCTATCTGGAAGATGCGATTGCCGCCTTAGATGATCATGATTTCGATGCTTTTGTCGTTGACTTGAGAATAGGCGTAAAAGACCCCATAAATGCTAATGCAGGGGGCGATGACTTTATAAAAATCGCCTTAAATAAATTCCCCTTTGCCCCTCTTGCCGTCATATCGGCCTTCTTTGGCAACGACTGGGGAACACGGCTAACTCGACTATTTATGGAAACCACTTCTTGTTTTTATGCCCATATTGAAAAACCCGGGGAACAAAAACTAATCGATTGGTCTAAAAAAGTATTACAATATTATCACCTGAAAAAAACAATGACCGGATCAAATTATCATTCTGAAGATATCCGGGTCCGCAAAATTGTCGATGACCTCATCCCGGTGGTCGCCGCATCCAGTCTGCCAGTATTTCTGATCGGGGAAACCGGAACCGGCAAAGAAGGAATCGCCCGGCTGATACACAATCACCCTGATAATCCTTTCCGGAAAGGCCCCTTTGTGGCCGTCAACTGCGCTGCGGTCAATGATGAATTATTGCTTTCGGAATTATTCGGCCATGTGCAGGGAGCTTATACCGGAGCCCACGCGCACAGGCTGGGTTTGTTTCTTGAGGCCAGCGGTTGGAAGTGGAAATGCAAAGGAGTAAACAAATCAAACTCATCACCTACTGCTTCATACCCGCAATGGCTCGAGTCATGCAACGGCAATCGAATTAAATATGCCGCCATGGCGAAAGACAACGTGGATAAAAGCGTGGACAATGTAGTCCTGATGAATAACCTTTACAACATTACCGATAGTCCACAGGCGGACTACATATTTGCGGATACTATTCCGGGAACGCTGTTTCTCGATGAGATTGGAGATTTAACACCTTCGGCTGAAGCCGCCCTTCTCCGGGCCTTAGACGGATACGGCATAAGGCCTCTCGGCTACACGGGCCCTGCCCTACTCCCGCATTGCTCAATCATAGCCGCCACAAATCAAATCAATAGCACTTCCGATTTGCGGGATCTTGTTCATACTGCCGAATCCCGAAAAGGCATCCGGAAGGAATTATATCACCGATTGGCAGGATGGGTCCTGGAACTGCCGGCGCTGAGAGAGCGCAAAATGAAAGATGGGACACTGGAATGGATCATTTCATTGAAAAAATGGGCAACCAGAGATGGACTGCATTTTCAAGACGGCGAGCTTGAGTGTTTTGCGCGATCGCTCACCGAGAACAAACAGGGGAATCTTTGGGACGGTAATTGGCGTGAGCTGCGTTATTTTTATGCCAGGGCCAGGGCCATTGCATCACGGCGGAACGGCGGCAGCCATATCATAAGAAAAGAGGATTTGGAATTTGCCGGGAAATGGGTATTGCTTGACGACTGTTCGATTGACAACGAACCCTGTCCTTCTGACAATATCACCCGTATTAGTGAAGATCCAGCCTGGTCCTGTGAGGACGTGACGATCAGGCTCGATTGTGTTCTTGCGATTGATCACGCCTTTCGGGAATGCGAAGAGCGGTCGATTGCAATCAATGATGTGGAGTTTACGAATCTCGGGTTGTGTGATGAAGCGTTGCGGGCCGTGGCCGATAAAATATTATTAGCTGAGGCTATAAAAGCAGTCCAAGACGGAGGAAGAATCACTAACCCGGCTGTTGATATTTTAATGGATAACAAAAGAGGCGCTTTAAAAGTCTGGTGGAAGGGCAACGCGGCGCAGACGGCGGCGGCCATCAACAACTCACCAAAATATACCCCCATAGTTAATATTATTGAAAAACTATCCCCAACAAATTTTTATATCAAGAACGGCATTATTGAAACAAAGAATATATAATAGTATGTATTATATGTATAATAAGTATCATCAGCATAATATTCATTAATACTATGCTAATCATTCACTGGAGATTGGTTGAACATATTGAAGGTCATCAACTAATTCTGGGCCTTAATAATATCTTCAATCTTCCGGATAATCTCATTGTTATTGCACGAGAGGACAAATTCTTTTTCAGGCTCCAGATTAAACCGATGAGACAGGCCGGGCATGATACAGACACCAAACCCCCTCTTCAGCGCGGCGTCATTTATTATTGCATATTGTTTCTTAAAATACTCTTCATTGCCAATCCGCTTATCATTGCCGCCATATACCAAGCATGACGGCAACGCTATGCCAGATATAAAATCCTCTAGTTTCGGGGTCAGCGTTATTATTCTGCTCATGACACTATGCCGGTTGAGCTTAAGGGCCCCTACATAAGGGTTTTTGGCAAATTCATTTGGTCTGTACAAATGTCGGCGCTGGAATATTTCATCCCGGTAAGGCTTATACGTCAACCAACGGGTCGTATTATAAAGATATATAAATAATTTAGTAAATCGCTTAGGAACACCGGATGTTGCACGGGACATATCAAAAGGTGCGGCCAAAGCTATCCGCAAGTCATAAGGGTGCTGCCGATCCATTGACGCTTTTAACAAGCAGATCCCGCTGAAGCTGTGACCTATCCCAATAAGACGTTTTAACTTATATTTATTTTTGAACCACCTGCCGATGGTGTTGACATCTGTAACGCATTTCTCAAAGTCCACCTCCCCTTCTGAATGGGATTGCCCTCTAATGTCATATAAAAGGGTTTTATATGGTGCAAACGAATGCAGAAGCCGGAAACAGGATTCGCGAGGCACAGTAAGTCCTGGAATAATGACAATCCCCGTAGATGATGGACCATCAAGTAGGGATGCTTTGAGAACCGTCTCCCCTGCTCCCTTGACATCCATGTTCAGCGTCATTTGCAGGGGAATCCTTGTATTCAAGCGGAGATATATTCTCCGGTAATAATCATTTTCTGTTGTCGGCATAATGCATCGCATTTAACAGCAACATACTAAAAATGCAACACAATCTGCTGATCGGTGTTATCCGGTTATCCCTCGTTAATTTATTTTCTTGACATATACTAATATTTATAGATACTATAATTACATTGATTATCATAGTATTAATGTTTAATCATCGGAATAGGTAAGAAGTAAATGTCAGGCAAACGGATGAAAAGCAACCATAATGATACTATTTATAGTTGCAATACTATTAATAATTAGTATAGTTACTATAAATTCTATTGTTACCACATTAACGGGTAAAGGGGACCAATAAATGAAAGTCATCACCATTGGCAGCAGTAAGGGAGGCGTTGGGAAAAGCACGATTGCGTGTAATTTGGCAGTTGAGGCCACTAAGGGGGGAATTAAAACTCTTTTAATTGACGCGGATATCCAGGCGTCGTCCATGGTGTTCCGGGAGATCCGCAGCAATAATGAAATATTGCCTCAATTTTCAGCTGTAGCCATCGTGAAAGACACCATCCGGCATGATGTGAAAACCTTCAAGGATTTTGACCTTGTGCTGATTGATGCTGGAGGCCGGGACGCACGCACCTTTCGCGGTGCAATTACCGCCGCGGATCTCTTTATCATACCTGTCCTGCCCAGCCCATACGATGTCTGGGCGACAGAGGACACCATCACAGCCCTGAGCGAGGTCAACACGATTATCCCCATCGAATCCAGAATTTTACTGAACCAGGTGGTCGCTAAGACAAGGCTCGCTGCAGACATCGGCGAAGCACTGGAAGGTCTCAAAATCAACGGCAAAAAAATAGAACGATTGAAGACCGTCTTGCACCATCGTACGGCATACAAGAGATCCATTAACGACGGCATGGGTGTGTCGGAATATTCTGACGCAGACGGAAGGGCGGCTTCTGAAATTAAATCATTATGGGAGGAATTAATGAAATGGCTATAGCACTTAAAAAAAACATTTTAGAGAAAAAAAAGCTGATTGATGATAAGACCGACAGGGAAATTGATACGTGGATTGATAACGCTAAAGCGGACGGAGGGCAGGCGAGGCGGGGCAGACCGAAAACGGCTCCGCGAGGGCCCGTGCAGTTTCCTCTTAAAATGACAAAAGCCTTGCACGAAAAGGTTCGGCAAATTGCTTTTGATTCACACAAATCAATTCACACTTACATCATTGAGGCAATTGAGGAAGCCATTAAACAGAAATAAGTATTATTAGTATGTTTACTATAGTTACTATACTAATTATGGTAACTATAGATACTATTTCATTGAGGTAAACAACATGCCGGATAGAGACGCCTCCAACCCGAAAAGACTTGACCCCGATATTATTGCATCCATTGAAAATATGAAAACGTTGCTGTCTAACGACCCCCGGCGGCGGGCGGAAATGGAAAGGGCCCTGGCCGTTGAAAAAATCCTGATCCAAAAAGGCGTCAATGAATTAAAAAAAGAAATCATAGAGAAAAGCCCCCATGAACAATTAACGTTTTCTTTTCTCCCAAACGAGATGACCCGTATCAGCCCATTTTCCCCCATGTCCAGATCAGAAATGGGGAGCAGGGCTATTGTAAAACAGATGTTCAACAATCCCTGGGGGACCATGGAGCTTCAAGGTGAACGTTTATCAGTGTTTGATGAATCCGTCCTGTTGGGAGTTTTAAAACTTGCAACCATCAACAAATCTTTCATGTATACAACAACATTCCATGAGCTTTTGGGCATCATGGGAACAACTTCCGGCAAAAACACTTATAATGCGGTGCGGTCTTCTCTGGACCGTCTTACGGGAACATTTGTTAAGATCACAATAAAATCGAAAGACACCATTAAAACAGGCTTATCAAATCACATCCTGAGCCATGTCAAATACAATAAATTTAATTTTGATATTAAAATTGACGAATATTTTGGAGGAATTTATTTAGAAGGCCTGATAACCAGCATCGATCTTGATTTTCGGGCGGGCTTGAAGGGCGACATCACAAAAGCCATGTACAGATTTTATGAAGGGCAACCGGTTAGTTTTGAAATTCACATCGACAAATTATGTGACGCGATTAATCTTGATAAAACTCAACAAAAATTTGAACTTAGAAAAAAAATTAATAAATCTTTAAAAGAACTCCATTCGCAGGGGTATTTTGAATATGGGAAAATAAACAAGAAAGATCATATTGTGACAAAGAAAAACATGAAAACCCTAAAAAATGTTTAGACAATTGAACCTGTTTCCACCTGCTTATTAATAGATAACTATCTTTTATTATTAAAATATTAACTATTTTCCTTATTAGCTTCCTGGTATAAAAATACTGACAAGTTTAGACAATTGAACCTGTTTTCAGGCTCTGTTGAATATATAATTAACCTTAATTATTGATGATTTATTGTATTACATCCATTTGTTTCTTTCTATTGGAATTCCAATAAAGTTTAGACAATTGAACCTGTTTCTGGGTGCTATTTAATATGTAAATTATTATTATTATTGTTGTTTTATATGTTTTTAA
The DNA here is from genome assembly GCA_002840635.1 of Deltaproteobacteria bacterium HGW-Deltaproteobacteria-1. Taxonomy (GTDB): domain Bacteria; phylum Desulfobacterota; class Syntrophia; order Syntrophales; family Smithellaceae; genus UBA8904. Next base: position 25,681 of record PHBN01000003.1, on the reverse strand, counting down.
TGTGTCTTGAATTTTTTATTTAAACAACTAAAAAGTTTAGACAATTGAACCTGTTAACTGTCTTTTTACTGATCGAATAGATATCATCCAACGCCTCAACGAATTAATATTATTAGATTATACTAGATATCTATATAAAAAACATTAATAAATACAACTACATACCACATAACACACAAGCAAAGCCAAGAGAGAGGGATAATTTAAGAGATAAAAAAAGTTTAGACAATTGAACCTGTTTTTTTTCTGCTTTTTCCTTGTTTGTTGAAGGAATAGATAAAGTTTAGACAATTGAACCTGAAACTTTAGACAATTGAACCTGCTTATTATGACAATCAAACCTGAAAATTATGACAATTAAACCTGAAAAGTGTGACAATTGAACCTGTTTATTGTTTATTTTTTATCAATATTAATTACTTACAACACATGAAGATTAATAAATCCTCTTAAGATTTTAAAGATATATAAGATATGTAATTTTTATAAAAAATGAAACTCCCCGCCGCAAGCAGCGGGGTATCTCCGTGAGCTATCATTCTATTCGCCGCGAGCGGCGGGGAATTCGACCCAGAGATTATGCAATTGTATGGCTCAGGCTTTAAATTTTAAGCCTAGAGGCCTTTAATGCCATTTTCTAATACCAAGGGCTCCTTATAAAAAAACGACGTCCTAGGGGCATGTCAGAGTTACTAGATAACTCTCCGGACTTACCAGGTAAGCCAACACGGTTACTTGGTAAGTCAAAAATGTTTACTATTTACCCATAAAAAATAACACAATGCAGGCATTAATCAAATATTCATATTTATAATTCATAAGTTGCATAAAATATGCGAGACAAATTATTCACCTGGCACATGGTTTGCTCTATATCCGCCCCAGATCATTAATTCACCAACAATCACTTTTGCACAGCACATACTATTAACTACGGAAAGGTATGCCATGCCTATAACGACAGTTCAATTATTTTCTAACAATTCGGGTCAAAACAAGCTTGTTTTCGGAATGCCGGATTTTGAAGTGATTACCCCCGGTGAAAACAACACTCTGGCTGGTTTCAAGCCCGACAGCGTATTTTGCATTCTCAGTAAAACTTACAGCACGTATGGAACCCGTCGATTCAAGATTTTAATCCTTAGGGCACTCAATGAATATGAGAAGGGAAGGGTAATAGATTTTATAAAACCCGGCGCAGAGATACTTATCCAGGAAAAAGGCAGAAAACACGTCGATTGCGTTTTAACGTGGCTCAGAAAACACAAAAAAAATAACACTGAACTCTCTTCGCTGACCCCAGCATATTATCGATCTTCGGGTAATCGTTTCAGGGCAAACATGGAACCCCGCATACACAACAATAAAAATTCTATTATTTTGGAAAGGATTGCAGTGTGAAATTATACATCGCGGAAAAACAGTCGATGGCCAAGGAAATAGCCGCATGTTTGCCGGCCCCGCACGGCAAAAAAGATGGTTACATTGAAACATCGGCTGGCCTGGTAACCTGGTGCCAAGGGCATATTTTGCTCGCAGCGGAGCCCCATCACTACGACATAAAGTATAAAAATTGGAGCGTTGATGATTTACCGATAATACCAGAAACATGGAAATTATTGGTCAACGACGAATGTAAAAGGCAATTCACGGTTATTAAACGCCTGATCAACCAGGCTGATGAAATTATCCATGCCGGCGATCCAGATAGGGAAGGGCAGCTGCTTGTAGACGAACTGCTTGATTATTTGGCCTGCAAAAAACCCGTCAAACGATTGTTGCTCCATGCTTTGGACGAACGGACAATAAACAGAGCGCTGGGAAATATCCAAGACAACAAGAATTTTGAAAATTTAAAATATTCGGCAATGGGCAGATCATGGGCCGACTGGCTTATCGGTTACAATTTAACCAGGGCAGTTACTCTTGCCGCAAAAAAGAACGGTCATTCAAAGACATTTCCCATTGGCCGCGTAAAAACGCCAACGATTGCACTTGTTGTCCGGCGGGAAAACGAGATTAAAAATTTTAAGCCGCTTAATTATTATTCCGTGGTCACCCGGTTCAAAAAAGAACAGGCAGGAATCGGGTTTTCCGCCACCTGGCTTCCCAAGGATAATCAACGATGCCTGGATACTGACGGTCGATTAACCTCTGGCGACACAGCGGTCGATTTAAAGGCATCACTGTATTCTTATAAAAACGGTAAGGCGCTCATTACAGCACATCAATCGTCAACAGAAAAAGAGCCGCCGCCCTTGCCTTATTCTTTATCCGCATTGCAAATTGCTGCCGGGAAGCAATTTGGGTACGATCCTCTGGATGTTTTAAAAACCGCCCAATCTTTATATGAGAAAAAACTTATAACGTATCCTCGGGCGGACTGCCAATATTTGCCGAGAAACCTCTTTTCTGATTCAGAGAATATTTTAAATAATTTATCGCACATGTCCGTAAACAGCGACCTGGTTAAGTGGGCCACCAGTGGTGCCTCACTGCATAACATGAGCCGGGCATGGAATGACGCCAAAATCACATCCCATTTTGCCATTATTCCAACGGTTACCTTTTGTGACCTTGGCAGGCTGTCGGACACCGAACAAAATATATATTTTTTAATCGCTCAATCTTTTATTGCTCAATTTTATCCGGATTATACTTACAAAAAATCGGTGTCCGACATTGTCTTTGCCGGCGAAAACTTCCAGACAAGCGGCAGAATAGACCTAAAGCAAGGCTGGAAAAGCATATTCACCGGTAATAATGAACATAACGGTGATGATAAGGATGTACCGGAGACAGCACCGCTTCCCATTGATTTAAAAACCGGCGATGAGCTGTTGTTTATTAATGCCGCCATCGTGCAAAAGACAACCACGTCTCCCAAACGTTACACCGCTTCTAGCCTGATCCAGGCAATGAAATCAATTCATCTGCACGTAAAAAATGATGACCTGAAAAAGAGGCTCAAAGACGCCAACGGGATCGGGACAGAAGCAACCAGGGCGAATATCATCGCCGAAATCATCAAAAAAGGGTTCATCCTTCAAGACAAAAAACATTTACTCCCCTCGGAAGAGGCTTGTTCCCTGATTGCCGCATTACCTGATGAATTAACTTACCCGGACACCACAGCTACATGGGAAATGTCATTTGACAAGATTCTAAGCGGCAATGATTCACTCGATAATTTCATGCAGGAACAAAGATCATTTATTGGTCATATTTGCTGTTTGGCCCGGACAACGCTGGTGGAGAACAGCCGGGCTATGTATTGTCCGGCGTGCCACGAAGGAAAATTAATTAAGCGGACATGGAAGGAAAAAAATTTTTGGGGATGCACTCGTTATCCAGAATGCACGGTTTGGTACCATGACAAAGATGGCGAACCGCAAGTTAAATAAAAGGCAGAAAATGATCATGTTTATAATCATCTTATTGACGGTTTTTGCAACCATGGGCATGACGGCAACCCATATACAGTCGCATTACTTTATCAATGCTTCACAGAGCCTGCCCTATGGCATTTATCATGTAAAAAAGCCCCGTGGTTTCAATAAAGGGGACATAGTGGTCTTTAACCCGCCAAAGACCGCGGCAGACCTGATTCATGAAAGGCAATGGCTTCCGAAAGGCTGGCCCCTTTTAAAGCACATCGGAGCCGTCGCGGGTGAAACATATTGCGTTAAGCCCCGGGCCGACAAATCATACCACTTATACATAAACAACCAATATACCGGACCGGTACACGAGAAAGACAGCCACGGGCTCCCCATTACTCACATCACAGGGTGTCACGTTGTCGGCAGAGATCATTTTTTACCTGTTTCCACTTACATCAAGAATTCATTCGACGGACGCTATTTTGGAGCAGTCCCACTGACATCGATCCGGGGTGTAGCAGAGCCTCTTATCACATTTTAAAGAAAGGTTTCGCGGCATGCTCTTAAATGTCTTACTTGTCGGCTCAATGCTTTTATCACAGTGCGGAGCAGGGGTGCACCCCGACACATTGAATGCAATCATCAAGGTAGAAAGCAACTACAACGAGCTGGCGATAAACGACAACAGCACGGGCAGATCGCACCACCCAAGATCAAAAGAAGAGGCAATCGATCTGACAAAATATTTATATTCCGCCGGGCATTCTCTTGACGTCGGTTTGATGCAAATCAACTCGCTCCACTTCAACCGGCCGGGGATTGACTACACCATGCTTTTTGATCCTTGCTACAACGTATCTGTCGGCGCAAAGATCCTGAAAAGTTTTTACAGAGATCATTCATTAAAGACCCCTGCTGACGAACCGGATACGACCTTGCTGAAAGCATTGTCAAGTTACAATACCGGCAGCCCGTACAAAGGTAAAAAATATGTCGGTAAAATTTTGAAAGCAGTGGGCGCAACCGGTCACATTCCCATCATTGAAGAGAAGCCGAATATTTCAGTTTATTACCCTGGCCGCAGTAACGCTGTTGGCCACCCGAGCTGCCATACAAACAGCATTGTTTTTTTTGTAAAAAATGAAGCCCCAGAGAAGGAAGAAACAGGGGAACTGGACGACGTAAGGAAGGACAGCAAGATAAAGATGCGATATCACGCATCTGGATTAAGTTATTAAATCATATAGTTACCATGATATCAAGTGGCTATTGACGATATCACCGGACAGCGTAAGTGGATAATAATATTTATTAAATCATGATATCACTATTATAATTATGAATAATTTAAACTACATACCAAAAAATGTGGACGAAGCAGACGACGATAAATTTAAGCCGTCGCGTATGGGCAGTAAAAGGGGGCAGCAAGGGGCTTCAGACCGCTCCTTTTATGGTGAATTAAAGCGACTCGGAGGAGGCCTGCACGGATCATTTCACAGGTCATCAACAGGCGGCGGGAAGGGCAGGGGAGGTTTGCAATTTAAACCCGGGCAGCAGCGTGTTTTAGTCAAGAGCCGCGTCGTGAAGTCGAGACCAGGCAGCAGAATGATCAGTAAACACATAAACTATATCACACGAAACGGCGTTGACATGGACGGGCAGCAAGCGCGGGCTTTTAATGAAAAAACGGAAGAAATATCAAAAGAAGATCTGAATAAATTTTCCGACAAATGCGGTCAGGATCGACATTCCTTCCGGCTGATTGTCTCGCCGGAAAATGCCCATGAATTGGACTTAAAAAAATATACACGAGACGTAATTGACCGCATGGAAACGGACATGAATACGAAGTTGGACTGGGTGGCGGTTAATCACTACAACACAGACAATCCGCACACACATCTATTTATTCGGGGCGTCAACGACAAGGGGAACGTCCTTTATATAAAAAGAGATTACATGGCCAATGGCATCCGTGTGCGGGCTCAAGAGATTGCAACTAAACACCTGGGACACAGGACGTCTCTTGATCTAGAAAAGCAAATTGAAAATGATATCCACAAAGAGCGGCTGACCCAACTGGACAAAAAATTGATCAGGACCAGCATAGATAATGTTGTTGATATATCCATTACACCCACTGATTCGCAGGCGCGAATCCAACGCGATTATCTGCACCAACGGCTCACTCATTTGAACAAATTAGGGCTTGCCGAGGAAAAAGAACCGGGTAAATGGCAACTCCACTCCGAAACTGAAAAAACGCTGAAACAGCTTGGCACACGCGGAGATATTATTAAAGCCATGCACGCCAGCATGAGAGGTGAATGTACAGTACCCGAATGCATAATTTATAATCAGGGCAATAATATTGGCAAGCTAAAGGGCGTTGTAATCGGACAGGGATTAACCGACGAATTGAGAGATGACAAGTACATCATCGTCAAGGCGACGGACAACAAGGCTCATTACATCCCATTGACCAAATATTCAGAAAGGGAAGGGTACGAAGTTGTAACGGGATCGCTGGTTACGATTGAGGCTAAAGGCAAATATATCAAAGTTCATACCTTGTCGCGACTACCTCTTGTGGAGCAAATCAGGGCGGAAGGGCCGACATATTTAGACCGTGAAATATCAAAACACGGGCTCGATGCACCAGCAGATAAAGTATTGTCCGCAGTCGATAGGGATATCCATATCGCTAAGCAGGGACGCTTTAAAATACTGCAGGAGAGAGGTTTAACCAACACCCCGGGAGCCGGGAAGCCGTCCTTAAAATACGACACTTTTAATAGATTAGAGGCGGCGGAACACAACAAAATATACTCAGCTTTCAAAGACAGAGGATACACAAAAGCGGATCTCAAAGCCGGTCAAACTTTCGACGGCTATGTCGTTAAGGTCGATAGATTGAGTGACGGTCCTTACGCGGTTGTGGCGAACACAGACTCAAAAGAAGTTGCCATTCTTCCCTATCAAACCGGTATGGAGCGGGCGATGGAGAATAATCTGGAAGTGACAATCGGTGTGCAGCGCGAGCGGGCCGGATTTGAACCTGCGCACATATCCATGGCGCAAATCGAACAGCTAAAGGACATGAATAAAGGAATTGAGAGATGATCAAAACGAAAGTTTTAATCTTATCCTTAATTGCAATGGTCTGTTTATGCTTATCCTCTGTTTGGATCTCCACGCAATGGGTGGCCGCCTTGCTGCACTATCCTTCATTATTCGGGAAACCGCTTTTTTCCATGGATCAAACGCCCATTTATGCGCCGAAGTTTCTAAATTGGTGGTACTTGTATGGCGCACAAGCGCCAAAAGCCTTTGATCGGGCAGCTATTGCTGTTTATGCGGGGACCGGTTTATTCCTTTTCTTTGCATTGGCCGCCGCCGTCTGGCGATCACGAAAACCAAAAGAGCTGTCTTCACATGGTACGGCTCGGTGGGCAGACTTGGATGACATAAAAAAGACCGGATTGCTGGACAATGAGGGGGTCATCCTCGGCAAGACAGAAGAAGGTTACTATTTGCGGCACAATGGCCCGGAACACGTTATGCTCATGGCTCCGACTCGTGCCGGGAAAGGCGTGTCCATCGTTATTCCAACTCTTCTTTGCTGGCCCCACAGCGTGTTGATCACTGACATCAAAAGCGAAAATTACGGCATTACCGCAGGATACAGAAAAAGCAGCCTTGGCAATAAAGTATTAAAATTTGATCCCACCTCTATGGATAAATCCTCGGTGCGTTACAACCCTCTGGACGAAATCAGACTATCTACAAAAAACGAAGTTCGGGACGTGCAGAACATTACCGACATGCTCGTTGATCCGCACGGGAAGGGCGATCTGGACCATTGGAGCAAAACGGGCCACGCCCTGCTTGTGGGCGTCATGCTGCATCTGAAATACACGATGAAGGATAAGGCTACTTTATCCGCTATGGCAACCTTTCTATCAAATCCTGTGATGAGTTTTGAACAGACGCTGATCCTAATGATGCAGACGAAACATACTTCTAACAAAGCCCTCTTCAAAGAGATTTACGGCTTTAATTCCCTTACTCATCCTGTTGTTGCACAATCGGCCAGAGAACTATTGAATAAGAGCGACAGGGAGCGCAGCAGTGTTTTATCGACGGCTATGTCTTTCCTAGAGTTATATCGTGACCCGGTCGTTTCATATAACACAGCGGTCAGCGAATTCAGCATTGCGGATCTGATGCACCATGACCGGCCGGTATCATTATACTTGCTTGTGCCTCCGTCAGATATCAATAGAACAAGGCCATTGATAAGAATGATACTCAACCAGGTCGTTTGCCGTCTTACCGAAACGATGCAATTTAAAGACGGAATACCTGTGAAGCAATACAAACACCGTCTTTTGCTGCTTCTCGATGAATTCCCGGCCCTGGGACGGCTTGATGCTTTTGAAACATCCCTGGCCTTCATTGCCGGATATGGCCTTACGGCTTTGTTGGTCATTCAATCCATGAACCAATTAAACAAAACTTATTGTGTCAATAATTCCATCACGGACAATTGCCATGTGCGGGTCGTGTTTACCCCCAATGACGGCACAACGCCGGATTTTATTTCAAAAATGCTCGGCACTAAAACGCAGCTCGTGGAAAACAAGAGTTACAGCGGCCACAGGCTTAGCGCCTGGCTGGACAAAACATCGATCTCAACGACGCAAATCAGCCGGGCTCTGTTGACCCCAGGTGAAGTATTACAATTGCCCAAAGACCGGGAAATCATATTTGTCGGCGGCAGACCGCCCATAATGGCCCATCTTAATTTTTATTTCCGAGATAAAAACTTTGCCAAAAGACTCATGGACGCTCCAATCAACAGCGATGTGCTGATGTATAAGCCAAAGGATAATTTATTAGTCCTTGATTTCAGCATCGACGACGCTTTTCCGGGAGCGGATATCGATAAAATTAAAAAAATGCCGGAATACAAACAATATTTTCCCAAAGACGATGCAATCGACAAAGTCAACGACCTCAAGCACTTTGCGGCAGCAAAAGATATGCCGCCGCCATGGCAAGCAGATAAACCAATTTCATCCATAGAGGTATTTTAGCCAATGAGGAAGAACAAAAAAACTGATTGTGTGGCGACGATAGTGAGAATGCCTAAGAACCTTTATCTTCAATGCAAGGAATATAAGTACCTTAATAAAAAGCCGGCGTCCATGAATTCAGTTATTGTCAATGCAATTGAAGAGTATTTTTCGCCGGAGTCCGCTATTCAGACAGAAGCAGCCATTGCAAAACGTTTTGACCGGCAAGATCGTTACCTAAAATTATTACTGAAACAAATTGAGATATTGACCGAAATGGATGCCCTCTTTATCAGAGGTTACTTAACCACATCACCTGAACTGCCAGACGACCAAAAGGCGGCCGCGGCGGCGCAAGCGAGCCGGAGATGGATGACCTTTATGAAAATTTTGTCTGGCAAGATATCCGGAGGGGATACCCTGCTTAAAGATCTTCAAGAAGACAAAATCTTCACACCTGAAGATTTTGAGCAGAATATCGGCAAGATTACAGGGGAAAGTAAAAAATATGAAGCCAAATAGTGAGTACATGGTTTCCTCGGAATCCAATGTTCGATCTATCGATACCGCACATGGGCGTTTGATGTGCATGCTGTCAACAGCGTTGGGCGAAACCATCAACAAACTTCTGATGGATGATGAAATCGTCGAAATCATGCTCAATCCCGACGGTCATCTATGGATTGATCGCCTGGGCACAGGGCGGAGCGACACAGGCATGATCATTATGCCGGCGGACGCACAAAGGGTTGTGGAGCTTGTGTCTAGTTCTACCGGGAGTGTTTGCAATGCCAACGCCCCGATGGTCTCCGCTGAACTTCCGGGAAGCGGAAGTCGCTTTCAGGGTATGTTGCCGCCGGTTGTCGCACAGCCTGTTTTTACAATCCGCAAAAAAGCAATAATGATTTTTACGCTTGATGATTACGTCAGTCAGGGTATTTTGACGGAAATCCAAAAAGAAAAGATCAAGACAGCCATTGTCGAGAAAAACAATATTTTAGTTGTCGGCGGAACAGGCAGCGGCAAAACCACATTTATCAATGCGATTCTTGACGATATCGCCAAGACAAATGATCGCTGCATCATCATTGAAGATACCCTTGAGCTGCAATGTTCAGCAAAGGATGTAGTTTTTTTACGAAGTCGTGAACATGTCTCCATGAATGACCTTTTGCGGGCAACCATGCGCCTGCGGCCAGACAGAATCATTGTTGGAGAAGTCAGAGGCCCGGAAGCCTTGACGCTCCTAAAAAGCTGGAACACTGGACATAGTGGAGGCAGCGCATCTGTCCACGCCAACAGCGCTAAAGGTGGGCTATTTCGCATGGAACAACTCATACAAGAAGCAGTTCCCACTCCACAGCAAGTCCTGATTGCGGAAGCAATTAACATCGTCGTTTACATCGAAAGATATAAATACAGCCGTAGAATTAAAGAAATCGTTGAAGTTAAAGGGTTCAAGGAGGGTGACTATATTCTAGCACCGCTTTAATATTTAACACTAAAGAAGAAAGAGGGGATTAGAGAGATGAAAAAAAGTTACGTTGGAGAAGTTTTGATTTTAACCTTTGTTGCCATGTTGTGTCTTATTCCCGGTTCTGCTTTTGCAAGCGGGACAGGAATGCCCTGGGAGGGACCTTTAACAACCATTTTAGAGTCAATCACCGGACCGGTCGCCAAAATAGCCGGGGTCGTTGCCATTTGCATTACCGGCCTCGCTCTTGCCTTTGGCGAAGGCGGCGGCCTTATGCGTAAAATATTGGGCATAGTGTTTGGCCTGTCAATTGCCTTTTCGGCGTCTTCTTTCGGCCTTTCGTTCTTCGGCTACGGCGGCGGCTTAGGTTTTTAGGAGGGGGACTCATGATTGAAATTGAAGGATTCGAAATGCCTTTGCACAGATCATTAACCGAACAGATCCTTATGGCAGGTGTACCGAGGACTATTGCCATACTAAACGGCACCATAGCTGCCGCTTTTGGAATAGGACTGCAATCATTTTATGTAATTCCTATAAGTCTTGCCCTTCATTGTGCAGCGGTCGTCATGACAAAACGAGATCCGCAATTTTTTGACTGCTTCCGGCGTCACATTAAACAAAAGCGCTATTATTCAACATGATAAGTAATCAAAGGATGATAAGATGATAAATTTAAGCGAATACAAGAAAAAACCCGACAAGCTGACAGATTATCTCCCCTGGGCTTTCCTTATTGCCCCCGGCGTTATTTTAAACAAAGACGGTTCTATGCAGCGGTCATTTTCATTTCGTGGGCCCGATCTTGATAGCGCCACGCAAGCTGAGCTGGTGTCTGTGACTGCCCGGCTCAACAACGCCATTAAAAGACTTGGGGGAGGGTGGGGGATTTACTGTGAGGCTTTACGAATTAAAAGCCAGGGCTATCAAGAATCGGTCTTTTGCGATCCGGTAACGCTGATGATCGACGAAGAAAGAAGGACTTTTTTCTCTGCCGGCAATCACTATGAGAGTAAATATTATTTAACACTGGTTTATTTGCCGCCAGCAGATCAACAGAAAAAAATAGAAGACTTTTTTATTGAAAGAGGTCAGGCGATCGCGAGTGACACATACGAGACTCATTTAAAGACATTTATCAACGAATGTGACCGGCTCTATTCTCTGCTGTCCGACATATTACCGGAAGCACAACCATTAGATGATGATGAGACGTTAACTTATTTGCACAGCTGTGTCTCGCCGGAACATCATTTTGTAAAAACCCCGGAAACACCAATGTATCTCGATGGCGTTATCGCGGATACGCCCTTAATATCGGGCTTAGAACCACGGCTTGGCGATTATCATTTGCGGGTTGTTTCAATATTAGGCTTTCCGGGCAGCACCACACCCGGAATACTCGATAATCTGAACAAACTAAATTTTGAGTATCGATGGGTGACGCGGTTTTTACCACTCGACAAAAAGGAAGCCATTGCTGAACTCGGAAGATATAGGCGAATGTGGTTTTCCAAACGCAAGGGGATTGCCACATTAATTAAAGAAACTATTACCGGCACGGAGAGTGCAATTGTTGATAACGACGCCACAAACAAGGCGATGGATGCCGATTCTGCGTTGCAGGAAGTGGCAGATGATGTTGTCAGCTACGGTTATTTCACAGCGTCGGCTATTGTTATGGATAAGGATTATAACATGGCTGAAAAAAAGGTCAGGGCATTAGAAAAAACAATTAATGGCCTGGGCTTTACGGTGATTAATGAAACGCTGAACGCGGTTGATGCTTGGTTTGGCAGCATTCCTGGCTTGTGCCGGGCAAATGTCCGCCGCCCGATTTTATCGACACTCAACCTGTCACATATCTTCCCGCTATCTGCGGTATGGGCTGGCCCGGAAAAAAACAAACATTTGAATGCGCCTGTTCTCATACAGACGCAAACTTCCGGTTATACCCCTTTCCGGCTTGATCTGTACGTCGGCGACGTAGGACACACCATGATTGTTGGCCCGACCGGTTCCGGCAAGTCGGTTTTATTGTCTTTTATAGCAGCTCAGTTCCGCCGTTATAAGGACGCACAAGTCTATTACTTTGACAAGGATGCATCCGTGAAAGCCCTCACGGCGGGCGTGGGTGGTGACTTTTACGATCTTGCTGGAGACGGCTCCGCGCTGGCGTTTCAGCCTTTAGCCGCGATTGACAACGCCTCGGAAAGGGCATGGGCGGCGAGCTGGATACACGAATTTCTTGTTTCGGAAAATGTGGTGGTCACACCGGAAGTCAAAAAATCCGTATGGACGGCGCTTCTTTCGCTATCGGCTTCGCCCAGGGAAGAACGGACAATAACTGGCTTCTCTCTTTTGCTGCAAGACGCAAAACTCCGCCAAGCACTGGAGCCCGCAACCATCAACGGCCCTTTCGGGCAGTTATTCGACTCAACACGTGACACCCTGTCTTATGGGCGATGGCAAGTTTTTGAAATGGCAAAACTCATGAATTTACAAGCAGCCGTACAGCCAACACTTTCATATCTGTTTCATAAACTGGAGCAGCGCTTCACCGGGGTGCCGACCATTTTAGTCCTCGATGAATGTTGGATGTTTCTTGATAATCCCATATTCGCGGCAAAAATCAGAGAATGGTTAAAAGTTTTGCGCAAGGCCAACGTTGCCGTTGTCTTTGCCTCGCAAAGTCTGGCCGATGTGGAAGACAGCACCATTGCCACGGTCATCAAAGAATCCTGTCCGACTAAAATATTTTTACCCAATAACAACGCCCTCGATGAGCGTATATCGGCAATATATAGGGGCTATGGATTAAACGACCGGGAAATTGAAATTATCGGAATGGCTGCTCCAAAACGCCAATACTATTATAAATCCACCGTTGGTTGCCGCCTTTTTGAATTGGCCTTATCCCCGGCTGCCCTGGCTTATTGTGCAGCAAGCTCGCCGGAAGATAGAAAGATGGTTTCTGAGTATCAAGCCAATAAAGACGTTGACTTTAATGTTCAATGGCTCGGGTTGTGGAAAAAATTGCCCTACGCTCTCGATTTTTACAACACCCTTTTGAACATTCTGAAAAAGGAGGCGGCATAAATGAAGATCAATGAGGAACATTGACTTCAAATTTACCTTATGCAGGCAAAACATACGAAATATAAATCTTAAGATTGGAGGAGCGAATGAGAAGATCAGCTAAGAAAATAATCGTTATAATGGCTATGGTGATTTGCTTTGGCGGGGTTTATGCGCCACCCGCTCACGCGGGAATCCCGGTCATTGACATAGCAAACCTGGCCTCAACCATCCTTAACTTTGTTGAAAATCTACTCACAGAAGTCAATTCTGTCGAGCAGATCGCAAACCAGATCGAAGGTATAGGGAACCAGGTAAAGAGCCTCGAAAATGAAGCGAAAAATTTAGCGAATATGAATATAGCAAATTCGTTTAAAAACCTTACTTCATTTAAAGACACTCTCTTTAAAATCAAGGGGGCAATCTATTCAGCAAAAGGTTTACCCTTACGTTATGAGGCTATGGAAGACAAGTACAGCAAGCTTTACAAAGATATTGGCGGATATGCGGAAGGGACATTCGATGATTGGTTAAAGCAATCCAAGAATCTCGCGGCGCAGACAAATAATGCTGTCTATGATGCCATGAAGACACAAGGCATGATCGAGGAAATGGAGAGTGACGCAGGAAACATCGAAGATTTGTTAAGCAATTCCGACAGTGCCCAAGGGGCGCTCGAAGTGGCCCAGGTTGCTAACCAGCTTGGAGCCGTAAACACACGCCAACTGATGCGAATGCAGACCTTCTTGGCGGCGGCTCACAGATTGCAGGCATCGCAAATCGGCGAAGAAGTTCAGCGGAAAGAGATTGCGATGGCGGATAATCAAAGGGTTATGAAGGGTATAACCGGTATGGATGATCCGTTAAAAGCATCTCCTAGCGGCGAAGGCTTTAAGGAAATTCATTAAAGCTGTTTATCTTTAGTAAACCCCCCGGTTATGCCGGGGGATACTTATTGAGAGGTGAAACATGAAGACCAGAAGAACATTGTTATTTTTAGCACTGGCACTAAGCCTAATGATCATTTCAGCATGTGGGGACAAAGCAGCACGCACCGTTGAATATTACGACACACATGAGGTCGAAAGATCCGCCAGAATCGAGGAATGCAAGAAGATGGATGCGGCGACAATGCAAAACGATAAAGATTGCCAAGCGGCAATCCTGTCCTGGTCAAAAGCTGACAATCAAAGGGTTATGAAGGGCATAACGGGTATGGATGATCCGGGCAAGAAAGTTTCCAGGGGCATCGGGTTTAAGGAGATCCATTAATTATGACACCTGATGCGGGAATATTAACATCATTAATGAATCAATTCGGCAATGTGTTTTCTGCTGGTGTTGGCAATATAATGGGTGATGCCAAATGGCTTTTGGGGACATTAATTATCCTGGACCTTGTGTTGGCCATTATCATGAACTTGGACGACCAAGATCATCTTAAAACACTGATTCAGAAAATCTTGAAATATGGATTATTCATTTGGATCGTTGTTAATTATGCGTGGCTTACCAATGTAATCTTAAAAAGTTTTTCCATGGTTGGATTAAAGGCCGGAGGGGGAGGTTTGTCTATTGCAGCGTTTACCGATCCTTCTTTGATTTCGGAAAAAGGTATTTTTATTGCAGGGCCTATATTCACATATTTGGATAGTTTAAGCACGCTTGGGGCATTGCTTAACCTACCGAAGATGATAATTATGGGGCTTGCCGGGATTGCAATAGTGCTATGTTTTTTTGTAATCGGAATTCAAATTTTTTTAACGTATCTTGAATTTTACATTATTGCTGCGGTTGCCTTAATTTTAATCCCCTTCGGCACTTTCAAACACACAGCTTTTTTGGGAGAAAAAGCCATTGGCGCTGTGATTGGATTTGGCATCAAGCTAATGGTTCTTAGCTTTATCGCATCCGCTGCGATTCCTATTGTTGCCGCTTGGGTATTGCCCACCACTCCAACATACGCACAATGTTTTCACACATTGTTGGGTTCTCTTGCAATCGCTTTCCTTGCTTGGTCCGTTCCGGGCATGGCTTCTGGTTTCCTCATGGGTCATCCATCGTTAACACCCGGTGCGGCTGCTGGTTTTGGTCTTGCCGGGGCTTATACCGCCGGTACAGCGGGAGCAGGGGGGCACCGTATGATTGATAAATTGACCGGTGCGTCAGGCAGAGCTTCACAGAAAAACGCTGACCTAGTCGGCGGTTCCGTTGCCAGCGCCATGAAGACTGCCGGATTTTCGGCCTCTCCGCCTGCGATGGCGCCTGCGGCTTCAATGAACGCAACGGCGGCGGCAGCCAGGATGGCTCCAAGCAGTAATTCGGCTAAACCATAATGATATTTATAACTATTTAGGGAGGTAAATCTTTATGAGCGATGAGTTTAAACAACCTGTGGCAAATATGAAGCCCGACAGCTTGCCGGTTTCCCCATATATTCGTGCAAAAGAGGAGTGGGACAGCCGCATTGGCAATGCTCGCGTCCAGGCGGCTAACTGGCGATTAGCGGCTCTCGGTATTTTCGGTTTATGTATATTGCTTTTATTCGGCTTAATTTATCAATCAACCAAAAGTGCTGTAGTTCCATATATTGTTCAAGTTGGTCCCGATGGCGAAGTCTTATCTTCTGTTAAGGCAATTGAAACAAGCCGGGCTCCCCAGGACAATGAAATTAAATATTTTCTTGGAAAGTGGGTTCATGAGGTCCGGGGAGTGCCTTTGGATATTGTCGTAAAGAAGAACGACTGGATTAACGCTTACCTATTTATGAAGCCAAGAGCGGCTATTAAAATGAACGAATATATAAAACAGGAAAACCCCATGTCTAAGGTTGGAGAAGAAACTGTGTCGGTCAAATTAACCGGGGTGATTAAAATGTCAGCAAAAACCTATCAGGTGCGATGGGTCGAAGACGTTTTTGAAAAAGGCGGCGGATTGAAAGAAACCTACAAAATGACAGGCGTTCTGACCGTCGATTTTAAACAACCGACGAACGAGAAGGATATTTTAAACAATCCGCTCGGAATGTACATTTCAGATTGGGCATGGGCAAAAGAGATTTAAAACATTTTATCATTTTAAGGAGGCATTATAATGTATCGCATAATTTATATTTCCATAATTCTAGTCTTATTCCTTGCTTCAGTGGCTGGTTCTCAAACTGTTCCGGACGGGCAGGGGACACAGACATTATCAACCAGCGACTTGGAGTCTATCAAACCGCAATACGTAAAGAAAAAGATAGTTATTGCTTCAATGACCCCAAAAGAGATCCGCAGAGAGGCGAAGGCAAAAAGAGTTGTCCGAAAAGCGACAGAGGATGCAATGCAGGAGTTTGATGATCTTGTGACGCTGCAGGGGAAAGTATTTTTTAATTATACCACAACGGCGATCTACGAGATGTTCTGCAAAGAGGGGCACATCACGGATATTCAGTTACAACCGGGCGAAGAACTTCTATTTGTAGGCGGCGGGGATACCTTACGATGGGTGATTGATAAAGCACAATCCGGGGCAGGGGAGGCCAAGCAATGGCATGTGCTCGTTAAGCCTCTTAAAAATAAAATAACCACTAATTTTGTCATTATGACCGATAAACATTCTTATCAAATTCAAGCCAAAGCATCCAATTTTTATAATCCCTTTATAGGTTGGCTTTATTCTCATGAAGAAAAAATGACCTACTTAAGAAGACAAGCAAAAGAGAAAAAACATAACATCTCCGGGAACATATCACCTGATAAGCTATGCTTTGCATATTCTATTGAATCTCAACATTCCTGGTTTGGCCAACCGTATTCCTGGTTGCCTAAAATGGTTTTTGACGATGGCTTAAAAACCTATATTCAAATGGCAGACGGTATGAAAGCCGGGGAAGCGCCGGCTTTATTTATTAAGGATGATGGCCAAGTAAATCTAGTTAATTATCGAGTCAAAGATAATTACTATGTGGTTGACCGCATTTTCAATCAGGCCGAGCTACGGAATGGAATGAAAGAGACCGTTGTCATTACTCGTAGCGGTAAAGCTTCTAAATAAGGAGGAATTAAATGAAGTTTTTGGGATTTGAAATTAGAAAAAGGCCGGGCTCTGAGAGGCAGCCTGTAAAAAATGATCTTCCACCCAAAGAAGAACCAATGGGTGTGTCTGCAACCGGGAGCCTTCTTAATACAACACCACCCACAGGAACACGATTTAACCGGAAAGTTATTATTTCGATTAGCGCTGTGATTGTCTTGATTTCATTTTTTGCCATGCTGCATGCTTTGCAACCGAAAAAACATTTAACCCCGCAAGAAATAGCAGAGGCGGCGGCTTTGGAAGGGAAGAAGGACGATAGTAAAACATATCTTCAAAAAACGCCTGATTCAGTGACGGCGGTCCCCGGTAAATATAGCGAGGTCGCTAAATTCGAAGAAGAGAATAGATTAAAGGCGCAAAGAGTACGAGATATGCGACAAGGGACTGTGTCGGGGCAAATCGGAAGCATAAAAGACATATCTAACGACGCAATAAAATCATATAGTGGAGGTAACATAAGTAACGCCCAAGCGAATGACAAAATAAATCCAGCTGATACCAGCAAGAGACAGATCGACCCGCGGCAGGTGGAGATTGAAAAAGAGTTGCAGGCGGCTCGTAAAAGCCCAATAGGATTTTCTTCCAGCCAAACCTCACAATCACGTTCACAAACAAAATCCGAGAATGCAGGCGCGGAGAGTGTCCAACAAGCTATTAGTAGTAGGGAAGCGATGATATCTTCGGTTTTAGGCAGCGCAGGCGGCTTGGGTGGCGGAACCAAAGATGATCAGAATTTACAAACAGAGAAACGAAAATTCATAAAAGATCAAAAGGAATCAAAAGATAAAGAGGCCTACCTAAAAAACTCCTTACTAGAAGCAATTTCTCCCTATGAAGTAAAAGCGGGTTCCATTATTCCTGGTCTTTTGATCACCGGTATAAATTCCGATCTTCCTGGTGGCATTGTTGGCCAAGTTCGAGAGAATGTTTATGACACTGTGACAGGGGAGCATTTATTGATCCCCCAAGGCACTCGCGTGATTGGCGAATACGACTCAAAAGTTGCCTATGCCCAGGAGAGAGTATTAATCGTCTGGACACGGATGATTTTTCCGAATGGCGATTCGATTAATTTAGAAGGCATGAATGGCGCGGATCTGTCTGGTTATTCTGGCTTATCAGATCAGGTTAATAATCATTTCGCTAAATTGCTCCTGGGCGTTATCCTCAGCACAACACTTTCAACTTCAGCAAAAATTGCAGCGGGTAATTACGATTCAGGGACGGCAGATTATGGCCAGTTGGCCGTATCGGGCGCAGCGGAAGATATTAACAAAGTCGGATCGAAAATAGTTGAAAAAAATCTAAACGTGCAACCAACTCTTGAAATCCGACCTGGTTTTAAATTCAACGTCTTTGTTAATAAGGATATGATTTTAAGGCCGTATAAATCTTAATATATCTAAAAGAAGGAGATCATCATTATGAGTAATAAAGTCAGTCTGCCTAAAATTGAGGATGAAAAAGAAGTGCCTTTGAGATTTAAAGTAAAACAAAGTATTTACGATTCATTGTTACTGTATGTCGATGCTTACGAGTCATCGTATGGTGTAAAATCAACCGTCGAGGTTCTTGGGCCGAAGATGCTAGAGGCATTTTTGAATAGGGATCAATCATTTAAAAAATTCCGGACTCAAAATAAAACGGCGGGCAAAATAAGTGGGGCGAAAATCTAATCTTTCTTGGCCTCACCAAAGGCGGCGGAAAATTAGTCATTCTTACCCTCACTAACGGTTAAGGCCATGTCTCCACTGGTAATGGCAGGGCATGGCCTTAACCGTGCTTCAACTTTTTACCAATTATGGTTTATCGCTTATGAAAAACATAAAATTCCCTCGTATAGACGTATCTGACGGAACCATAGAGGCGTTGAAGTGGACGGCGATGATTTTAATGGTGCTGGCACATATCAATAAATATTATTTTCTTGATCGTTTGTCCGTCCTTTATGAACTTGGGCGGCTGTCCATGCCACTTTTCGGTTTTATTCTTGCTTACAATCTTGCCCGACCGGGAATCATACAAAGCGGCGGCTATATGCGCATCATTAGACGTTTGGCTGTTTTCGGGCTTATTGCTTCACCCTTCTATATAATATTAGGTGGCCGAAATATTGCCTTTGGCTTCTGGCCTCTCAATATTATGTTTATGCTTTTACTGGCCGCAGCAATAATATCCTTTATAGAAAAGGGCGGCATATTATCTATATTCCTGGCTGGCTTACTATTTTTAGTTGGCGGAGCTTTTGTCGAGTATTGGTGGTTTGCGTTGGCTTTCTGTCTGGCTGCCTGGTGGTATTGCAAATCTCCGGGGCTGCTGCCTTTTGCCTTTTTGATTGTTTCGACCGCCTTACTATACATCATCAACGGCAATTTTTGGGCTATGGCTGTTTTACCAATAGTTTTTGCCTCACAATATATTGATTTCAAAATTCCACGTTTTAGGCACGTGTTTTATTATTTCTATCCGGCACATTTGGCAGTGTTGTGGGCGTTGTCTGTCTTTTTTGTAAAATAATGGTTTTTGGCCCGACAATTGATATGTCTTTAAAAAAGTCTCATTATAAACGATTTTAAGAGGTCACTTTTTGAAGGAGATTTGAATAGAGTTCAATTATCAACAGATAATGTTTACAACCCGCACGCATTGTGTTTATTTGATGACGCAATAGCTTCACATCAATCAATAAATAGCAGATTGCCTGATAAGTGGGCAAATATAAGCTAACTAAATTTGCTTGTATTTTAAAAGGATGCTCCATTTTATGAAAAGAATATATTTGGCCGCTGCTGCAATATTGATACTTCTGCATTTGATAACTATTCCGGTCGGCCACAGCGCCATCCGGACAGTTACCGGTACAGTAATTAAGGTCTCAGACGGCGATTCGATTCACATAAGCACACAGGAACAGACCAAGTTAAAAGTCAGGCTGTATGGCATCGACGCACCAGAAACGCCTAAGATCAGCAACCGCACGGGACGGGTCAACAAACCCGGTCAGCCACATGGAGATGAATCCTGGAAGGCACTTCAAGATAAAATCATGGGCAAACAAGTGAAAGTGGATATTATCGAATTTGATAAGTATCGACGTGCGGTGTGCATGGTCTGGCTGGATGACCGCAATATTAACATTGAAATGGTGAGGGAAGGGTATGCGGAAGCATTCATTGAATATTTAAAACCGCCATACCGGACACAGTTCCTTGAATCAGAGCAGGAAGCAAGAAAAGCCAATCAAGGTATATGGTTAATCCCGGACTATGAGCGGCCGAGGAATTTCCGTAAAAGACTTAAAGTGAGTGGTGGGGATTAACTTAATACATATCAGATACATTATAGAAGGAATTAAGAGCTATGGCCGAGAAACTAGACCAGAAACAGACCGTCGATTTCAAAGAATTGCTCATGTCGGAAGTAATTCAATCGGAGGCGCTGATCAATCTTCTTGATAGAAAGGGATTAATATCCAAGCAAGAGTTATTAGAAGAAATGAAACAGGTTCAATTGTCTATGCAGAAGCGATCAACATAAGAGTTCTCCATCATGACGCCCATAGAATCAATTTACGAAATTAAGGAAGCGGTTATTGATCTCCAGAAATACCTGAACTCCAAGGACAGGATCGTTTCAAAACGTGCGAAAATGCGATATGAACAATGGGTTGACCGATTTTTCAGGGAGAATAAACATTTTGTCAAACTAGAACAACGGATTTCCTGTTTGGATGATCCGGCTTGTTTTCTGAAGCTTATGGACTCAGCAATCGAGTATTATGATGGGAATTAAAGAAATGATATGGTGATTACATCACGTCTTTATTTACGGAGCAGGTTCAAATGTCAATCCATATAATTCCCGTAAATAAACTCAGCGCGAAGGCCCTGCAGGGAGTCATGGAGGAATTCATTTCCAGGAGCGGAACTGATTACGGCGGAATTGAGGCTTCCCTGGAAACAAGCATCAGGCAGGTAAAATCCAAACTTGAAAGTGGATCGGCGGTTCTAGTTTATGATGATGAAACGGAAACCACCAATATATTTCTGGCTGATGATCCTGTTTTGAAAAAGATTGATGCAGTGCACGGGTGATCATGCAGTAAGTGATAGTCTAAATCAAAAGGTTTGTGCTTCTCGGGAAAACATATTATGTAAATAAAATTATTTATTTATATCAACTCTCACGCCGGATACCGGCGTTCAAGCCCCCGTGGGATTACCAAAATAAAAAAACAAATTGCCTGAAAAGAATTCTGCGGCGTAAATCAAATTTTTCTCACTCCACGCCCACCCGCATCCCCAGCAATAGGTGGCTCTATTTTTTCTTCAGAATCATCCACAAATTTGGGATGAAAGATGCGAACGGGTGATAACTGATTTTCCGCTTCTACTGGCGGCGGCTGCCTTCCTGTAACAAAGCATCTGGCATTTTTCACCGACAACTTTGTTTCAAACAATGTTCAATAAACTCGGGATAGCTCGGCCTGAGACAAAAGGACCAGATTAGACTGTGCACCCCTCGTCCAAAGTATCCCTCAATATATTGAGGGCCCGCCAAATGTTGAGGCGTAATAAATGTTTATATTTGGGGAGACGGGGCTCTCCTATTCACGCAATCACCCGTTATTAAAGAATGAATCCAACCTTCTGCTTTACCTTCGGCTATTGGCAGGCTAATTGCTAGTACAATTCTATTGTTAGGATTTTGTAATCATCCAAATAAAGATAGAATTTTTCAACAGGAAAGGAAATGTCTTATGAATGTGTCAATAGTCTATTACTCAATGATAGGTTCATTGGCGAGTTAGGTTTTGGATGGACGGAAAGCGGCACATGGGATTTTGGCGAAGTTGATACCGAAGACTACGCCTACGGTGTCAACGTTGATTACTTGTACTACGGCATATTCCAGGTGAAACTCGGATCAGCGTCATTGTTTGGGGATTTTTATATCGATCAATCAGTGTTGGCTATCAACTACACCCCCGCTTCTAACAATGCCGTTCCGGAACCCGCCACCATGCTGTTTCGGTCTTGGATTACTTGGATTGGCAGGTGTCAGAAGAAAGATTCAGAAATAAATCCGTTTTCATAGGATTTTAAAACCATGGTTCTTACCATGGAATGAAAAAGGCAGGGCCAATTGACCATGCTTTTTTGCACATTACAAATGGTTATCATTAAGAGAGAACATTTCTTACACTGCCGCCAGTAAAAAGGAAGTTCTTATCAATTCGATTGAAAGGAGAGTATGATGGAACTGGTGCCCGGAAATTCGTTGATCACAAAAACACCGGAGGAAGGCCGAGCCCTCGCGGTGCTGCTCGCACGGCATTCGATCCACGCGATTCAGCCGGACGTGGAGGTACTCAAAGCCGGGCGGTTGAAGTACAGCAAAGAACCGGACTCACTAATCGCGGCCGCCCAAGTCGTCGCGCTCGAGTTTGCAACGATTGCCGCTGCCAACAACTATTGGCACTGACAGGGCGTGACTGAAAAGGCAGTGTGTCAGCTTATTGTGAATATGAAGTTATGTGACAACAGGAATGAGTGTTCAAAAACAGATCAGGTTTTTGGTGGTAAAATAAAATTGATGGAGGTAACACAAGATGAACGAGACTGTTGGTACCAAGATCCCGTTTAATTCGACGAATGTCGGCAAGTGCATGTGTCCCAAGTGTCCTGTACAGGCAAAGAGCCAGTGCGTAAGCGGCAAGCTCACATCCATAAAGGATGCCCTGGCCAAGACATCTCTGATTCGCGAGGATATTCCAGGAGTATATTGTTCAACGGGTACTGCAACATGCAAAGACCTCGATCCCAAACAATCCTGCATCTGTGGTGGCTGCGCTATTTTTAGCCAATTCAACCTGGCTGCGGGATTACCTGCCGGCTATTTCTGTCGTGACGGCTTTGCAAAGTAAGCAGACCAACTTCAATGCGTTATAAAAAAAGCATTATTGGATAATAACTGCTTACCCGGAAAGATAGAAAGGAGAGACAATGGCAAAGTACAGATGCACGATTTGCGGCTATATCTATGATCCCGCCCTGGGCGACTCAACCCAGGAAATCAATCCAGACACGGCTTTTGAAAATCTGCCTGATTCCTGGACTTGCCCCGTTTGCGGCGCCCAGAAAAGCGAGTTCGTGAAGGAAGGGTAGGGTCGGGCGGGGAAAAGGCACGATTCGCCGGAACAGAAGGCAAGAGATGAAGGATTTTTCTGTTTTGATAGAAGGAAATGTCTTATGAATGTGTCAATAGTCTAATACTCAATGTACGGCCATATCTACCGTATGGCGGAGTCTGTCAAGAAAGGGACGGCGTGAGCGGTGCTGTTGTCAGCGTTTTTCGTGTTCCGGAAACGCTCCCGGAAGAAGTTCTGCAAAAGATGGGTGCACTGGACTCACAAAAAGCGCAAGCCAATGTGCCTGTTTGTAAATTAGAGGATCTGACCTCAGCGGATGCAATTATCTTCGGCACCCCAACCCGCTTCGGCAACATGTGTGGTCAGATGCGGCAGTTTCTCGATTCAACCGGCGGACTCTGGTCCAAAAACGCTCTTGTTGGCAAAGTGGGAAGTGTTTTCACCTCCAGTGCAACGCAGCATGGCGGGCAGGAATCGACGATTCTTTCTTTTCACTTCACACTTTTGCACCATGGGATGATCATCGTCGGCCTACCCCTATACCTTTGCAGGGCAGATGCGAATTGACGAAATGACGGGAAGTTCACCTTACGGGGCTTCTACCATCGCAGGGGGCGACGGTAAGCGGATGCCGAGCAAAAATGAACTCGACGCAGCGCTCATAGGTTGGTTCAAATATATGATTTGAACCATAATGCTCCGTGTCAATCCGAGAGGTTCAAGTCGAAAACTTGAACCGACAAGAGTTCCAAGTATACCGGGTATAGCCAGAATCTATATTTAAGAAAGGGAGGCAATGAACATGGATAAGCAGAACTCAGATCAGGGATGGCAGCAGATCCAGACAAACATTGAGAGCGTTTTTAGCCAGGCGCTCGCCAGCAATGTGCAGAGTATCGAATACAAGCCGCGCTTCATCGCCCTTCTGGAGATGTCATCCGGGCATCATCAGAACGAACTCCAGGAAACAGGTGAGTGAATGCGACTCTCGAAGAGGTGTATAATTCATCATGAATTTGTTACGGACAATTAGGTTAATGTCCGGTTCAAATAGATAGAGAAAGAATGCCAACCCAGCAGTCAAATCAAAATACAGCGAAGGAGGACATCATGTTTGCACCAAAGAAAATTTTAGTACCGACGGATTTTTCAGTTTATGCGGATAACGCGTTAAAACAGGCGATCGACATTGCCAAGCAAAACAAATCAAAAATATTTCTTTTCCACGTTATTGATGACGGCTTTCAACAATGTGCGGTTGATTATTGCATAGACGAAGGAGCTGTGCAGAAAATTTATAAAGACAGCATAAAAAATGCGAAAGATAAACTGCACCAGGAAGCCAAAAAGATCACTGACAACCACGCCGGTATAGAAATTGTTTATGACACCATAAGAGGCGTCCCATCCGAAGAGATCCTCAAAAAACAAGAAGCAAAAGGCATTGATTTGATCGTCATTGCATCCCATGGAAAAACAGGCATTTTGAAAAATTTAATGGGCGGCGTTGTCGATAAAGTTATGAAAAGAGCCAAGTGTCAGGTCTTGCTCGTCAGGAGCTAATCTAGGGCACAATATCATTCAGTATTCACACGCATACCCCAAAGCTTGAGGTATGCGTGCGGTACCGAATTCATCACTGCCATCGGCCAGCGGAACTTCTGAAGGGGATCAAATTGCTTCGTTACACGTCTTCACAAAGATGGAGAGGAGATGCCTTTACAGAAGGAGAATAGTCATGATCAATTACGGTTTCACCAAGGAGCTGAATGTCCCTTATGGGATATTCATTGAGCTGGTAGAGATGCGCTGAAAAAAGAAGGATTCGGAATACTGACTCAAGTCGATGTCCAGGAAAAAATGAAAGAAAAGCTGGGCATTGATATGAGCAAATACATTATTCTGGGTGCCTGCAATCCTCCGAACGCCTATCAAGCGATCCTTATAGAGGAAAACATCGGATTGTTGCTCCCCTGCAACGTTATTGTTTATGAAAAGGGCAGCAGGACGGCGCTATCCGTTATACGACCAACTGCAGCCATGCAGATGGTTGATAATGCGAAACTTAAGAAAGTTTCGGAGGAAGTAGGAGGAAAGTTAAAGAAGTCCTTCGATGCCATAAAATGAGGAGGGTACCATGAAGAAAAAATCCGTTTGGACACAGATGTTTTTGTTTGCCGTCATCATCGCGGCATTGACTCTCGGAATGTACAGCTTTGCCGCCGCTCACTGCGACACTTTGGATGGACCCGTAATTCAAGATGCCCGAAAGGCCATGGATGCTAAGGACGTCACTCCCATTCTCAAGTGGGTGAAGCAGAAGGATGAAAAGATAGTCCGCATGTCATTTGCCAAAGCACTCAGCGCCAAGGGCAAGAAAAATGCTGATGCGGCAGAAAATCAATTCTTTGCAACCCTCGTCAAAATTCATCGA
>PHBN01000488.1 GCA_002840635.1 Deltaproteobacteria bacterium HGW-Deltaproteobacteria-1 | reverse complement strand
TTCATCCATGTGGATCAGTTTCTGCACATCGCTTTCCATCATGCGCGAAAGCGGAATGCCCGTCCAGTTGGAAACCACTTCCGCCACATCTTCGGCATCCACTTCTTCTTTCAGCATCTGCTTGTTTTTCTGGACATCCTCAAGTTTATTCTGATGTTCCTGAAGTTCGCGATCGAGTTCCACCAGTTTGCCATAGCGGATTTCCGCAGCGCGGGCAAGATTGCCTTCACGCTGCGCGTTCGCTTCCTCAATTTTCAGCGCTTCCACCTGGCTCTTGATCTGCTGAATCTTTTTGATGACATCCTTCTCCGCCGACCAGTGCATCTTCATCTGATCCATGCTGGATTTGAGTTCGGCCAGTTCCTTTTCGATCTTGTCACGCCTCTCTTTCGCGGCCTTGTCCGTATCTTTTTTCAGGGACTGCTTTTCAATTTCCAGCTGAATGATTTTCCGGTCAATCGTATCGATTTCCGACGGCATGGAGTCAAGTTCGATCCTCAAACGGGAGGCGGCTTCGTCGATCAGGTCCACCGCCTTGTCCGGCAAAAACCGGTCGGAGATATACCGGTGCGACAATGTGGCGGCAGCAACAATGGCGGAATCCTTGACGCGGACGCCGTGATGCACTTCATACCTCTCTTTCAGCCCGCGTAAAATGGCAATCGTATCCTCAACGGTCGGTTCCTTGACCAGTATCGGTTGGAAACGCCTCTCCAGCGCAGCATCCTTTTCAATGTACTTGCGGTATTCATTAAGCGTCGTCGCTCCCACACAGCGCAATTCACCTCTGGCCAGCGCCGGTTTGAGCATGTTGGAGGCATCCATCGAACCCTCCGACGCACCGGCACCGACCATCGTATGAAGTTCGTCGATAAAAAGGATGATCTCTCCTTCCGCGCTGGTGACTTCCTTCAGAACCGCTTTGAGCCTTTCTTCGAATTCGCCGCGGTATTTCGCCCCTGCAATCAAAGCGCCGATGTCCAGACCGATGACGCGTTTGTTTTTCAGGCTTTCCGGCACGTCCCCGTTCACAATGCGCTGGGCGAGGCCTTCCACAATGGCTGTCTTGCCGACACCCGGTTCGCCGATGAGCACGGGATTGTTCTTCGTACGCCGTGAAAGAACCTGCATGACGCGGCGTATTTCTTCGTCCCGGCCGATG
>PHBN01000487.1 GCA_002840635.1 Deltaproteobacteria bacterium HGW-Deltaproteobacteria-1 | reverse complement strand
GCCGAAGGAATTGAGCCGGAGACGATGGAAGATGAAGTTTCTCAAAACATCAGCAGATTATTGGAATCATTCAGGAGACGAAGAATGATTCATGTAAGATGGAGGCAGAAAAAACTTGGAATCAAGATTCGCATATTACGCCTTATTAATTTGGTGCGATATCTGGGACACGTAATTAAAATGTTGATCAAGATTTGCATATTGCGTCTTGTCAAATTAGGGCGATATTGTTGGGAAAAAATTTAAAATAAAGGAGAAAATGAATGAGAAAAGAACTTAGGAAAGCGCTTGTAATCGGGTCGGAAGGGAACATTGGTACTCCTCTGGTCAAATATCTTGAAAAACAGGGATATGACATCATGGAGACCGATATCCGCTCCGGCTACAGAAGTAACTACATTGTTGCGGACATCAATAATCCGGTCGACCTGCTTCCGGCCTTTGATTGGAAGCCGGATGTTGTTTTTCTTTTATCGGCGATGGTCAGCCGGGTAACCTGTGAACAGGCGGGCAGCCTGGCCATTACCACCAATCTGGGAGGGATCAACAATGTCCTTCAGCTTTGCAAGCGTGTAAACGCCATGACGGTCTTTTTTTCCACTTCTGAAGTGTATGGGCCCGAGTGTGATCCAATGGATGAAGCGAATTCCGATCCCAAGCCAAATAACCGCTATGGCCTGTCGAAACTCCTCGGTGAGAAACTGGTGGAATATGAAGTAAAAAATTATGGATTAAAGGCCGTAAGCATCCGTCCTTTCATGATGTACGATGAGGAAGAGGCATTCGGTGATCATCGTTCTGCCATGATTCGTTTTGCGGGTAATTTATCCCTTGGAAAGCCTATTGAAGTGCATAACGGAAGCGCAAGAAGCTGGCTCCATTCAAGTGATGCCGTTCGAGCCATAGAAGCGGCGACAAGGGTCAAAGAGTATACCGCAATCAATATTGGCAATCCGGAAGTGATCGGCATGGACGAATTGGCTGAAATAGTCCGCAATGAACTGTCTGCTTCTAAAAAATTGATAAAGCACATTAAAATCCCCAGCCGGATGACACAAGTCAAACGCCCGTCTCTGGAGAGACAGACAAAACTACTGAAAGTTGTTCCTAAAGTGTCCCTTCGTGAGGGAGTGAGCCGCGTTTGCAAACGGGTACCGGAAAG
>PHBN01000132.1 GCA_002840635.1 Deltaproteobacteria bacterium HGW-Deltaproteobacteria-1 | reverse complement strand
GCGGATTGCTTCCCAGAGGCGTTCCTTATCCATTTTTTTGCCGGTTTGTTTTTCGAGAAATTCGATCAGCGCCAGCAGTTGATCACGCTGGTATTTAATGTAGTAGTCGCGAACTTCGTTTAAATCATCCTGCGGCGGCGGGGCCACTACGTCGATACCAAACGTGGGCGCCTCCAGATACCGGCTGGCTGCCTGAAACCATTTGAAGCGGGGATCGCACACCGCGGAACTCCCCAGCATCATGTCGGGAACGGGCATGCCGCCGTCCGGACTGCCATCGGGGATTCGACCCAGCTCCTTGCGCATACTGTCAAAGCCCAGGCCGATGCGTGCGTAACTGCACAGGACCTGCGAGTAGCCGTCGGCCTCAGCCTTCAAAAGAAACCGATCCATGTCGCGTTTGGCCGCACAAAGACCCGCGTAATTTTCCGTGGGTAGCGGCACAATATCCATCGCCCGGATGATCTCGTCATACTGCGAAGCCACCATAATATAGGCGACTTTCTTGCCTTGTGCTTTTGCTTCATGGGCGCTTTTGTAAATATTTTTAACCAGAGCCCGGACTTCGCGCGCCGTGTCAGTTCCCTTCACGGCAGTGGTTTTGACTTGCTGAGTTTGTTCCATAATTACCCTCAACGAATAATCAAAATTTTGTCTTTCCTTTTAATAAGGCTTCGTCAAAGCTCCAGAGGCAAGCCGCGCAAATCCGAACGTGTGAGGCGGATTTTCGTATACGCCGCAACATCTGAGGCTCCAGCGCAATGCCGCATACTGGGTTTATTTACGAAGTCGATATCATTTCGAGATAGGCCTGTATTCTTGTTCGCAACTGTCCAATCGTTGATGTCGAATAGTCATCCTCGATCATCAACACCGGCAGCTTCAGGTTATTCAAATATTCCCGCAGGTCCGGGCCTTCCAGTTCGCATGTGTCGCAGTAACGAACGATATAGAAAATCACGCCATTTGCCTGCCACTGGCTGATAAACTTTCTCATATAGCCGAAGCGGTTTTCCAGATCTTCTTCACGCAGGCCTTCTTGCGGTGAAAGGCTGCGGGGACAATGTGTGCAGATGTACCGGGTAGTCAGCCCGTCCAGAGGGTCCTCGGTTTCGGGCACATCATCCCAGAAAAAACGCGTCCCGGTGCAAAGATCATCCATCACGATATGCGCGCCGCATTCTTCCACAAGGCGGATAAAAGCGATATCGTCAATTTCGTTGCCCCAGATAAAGATGCGCGGAAGCCCGTCGGCCTTTGACTCCGGCCGGTTTTTAATTTCGTCGATAAAGGTCTGCACCAGATCAATATGCTTGCGTTGGACGACGGGCCCATCATGTGCGGCACGTTGATCATGTGATTGAATGGTGAAGGTTTGTTGCTCTGCCAGATATGATACATCCGTTCGATGGTATCGCAACTGTGCGGGGCGACGAAACCGTCCAGAAAATCATACTCGCCCTTGAGCGCCATATTAAAACAACTGCGCGCGAACGGGCAGGCCATCGGCTCCAGAAACGCGTCCGCTTCATCGATCGGATCGTTTTGGCTGCCCTGAATACGATAAGGAATCATGTCGAACGCCGTAATAATTTCATCGGGAACAAAGCAGCAGAAGTAGCCAATCACCTTTTTACCCGCATCGTGCAGCTCGCGTGCCCGTTTGCCTCTTTCGCTATAAAGCTCTTCGATCTGTTTTATGGCTGTCATGAGAAAAACTCCCTGCATCCTTATCTTATAATATCTAATTATTGAGTTTATTGCCGATAAAAGCAAGTTGCTTTTCCAGGAATTTTGTTATGAATAAAAAGCATCCGGCAATGTCTTGATCGGAAATGTATGAAATGATATGTTTTGTTAATGAAGAAAACCATCATACAGATTTACGAGGTTCAAAAACCGAAGGAAGCCGAGGCCCTGATCGATCTGGGCGTGAATAACATCGGGAGCGTTTTGATCGATCAGGCCAAATGGAAGAAGCCTGCCATCCGTAAAACGGTCCAGGTGATACGTCAGGCTGGGGCCAGAAGCGGCCTGATTCCTCTGTTTAAAGACCCGATTAAAATATTTCAGGCCATCGATTATTATCAGCCGGACTTTATTCATTTTTGCGAAGTTCTTTCCCCCTTTCCAGGGGTGCATGCCTCAATGATCCGCGAATATGACGAACTGCTGTCTCTCCAGCTGGATGTGAAAGACCGGTTTCCCCGGGTAGACATTATGCGTTCCCTTTCTGTTCCTCTGCCCGGTATGCCGGAGGCGAATGATATTCAAAAAAACATCCTGCGATTTGCCGAACAATTCGCGCCGTTTTCGGATTATTTTCTCATCGACACCCTGATCTGGAATCCTGGAGGGGCATCCGGGCAACCGGTTCCGGGTTTTGTCGGAATCACCGGCTCAGTCTGCGATTGGAGCATGGCCAAAGCGGTTATAGAGGCCAGCCCGATACCGGTTATCCTGGCGGGCGGTCTTTCGGTGGAAAATGTCTTTGAGGCGATTGTGAGTTTAAAACCGGCGGGCGTGGACAGCTGCACGCAGACCAATGCCCTTGACCGAAACGGCCGCCCTGTCCGCTTTAAAAAAGATATGAAAAAAGTTCGTAGGTTTGTGGAAGAAGTCCGCCGGGCCGACCAATTTGTTCAAGGAGAACGTTTTGCCGAACAATGCATCGATGCAAAAAGAATTTAAGACTATCGAGGCAATGATCCATTTATACTGCCACGGTGTTCATCCCAACCATGAATCCGGGTTGTGTTTTTCATGTGAGGAACTGCTGACCTATGCAAATTCGCGATTGGAAAAATGCCCTTACTCAAAAGACAAGCCCACGTGCGATAAATGTCCTGTCCATTGCTATAAGCCCAGGCGGCGCAAGCAGATTCAGGAAGTGATGCGCTATGCCGGACCGCGAATGATCCGGTCCCATCCGGTGATGGCAGTTCGTCATCTGCTGAAAAGATTGAAAAAGCCAAAGGCGTGAAAACATGAAAGCAGCCATCATCGGGGCCGGGCCGGGCGGACTCTACGCGGCGCTTGCGGCGGTAAAACACAATGTTCAGGTCGACCTTTTTGAAAAGCGAAACGTCGGGGAGGGCATTGTTTGCGGCGAGTGCATCTTTGATTCACTAGACATTATGAAAGAGCCGGGAAGGGGATTGATGCATCCCGTTGATGAGGTTGTCCTTCAGGGGCGTGGCTGTTATGCTTTCCCATTGGGCCGGCATCGAAAATTATGGATGCTTGACAGACGATCCTGGCAGCAGGACCTGGCCCGGTGTGCTGTAAACCATGGTGTCGCTCTTTATGAGCACACGAAAATAACTCCTGCACGTTTGCTGGAGATGAAAAAAGAGTATGACTGGATTATTGATGCGAGTGGCGCTCCCTCGGTTACTTCACGTCTGAACCATTTTTCAAACGATTATTTTAAAGAGTACCTGCTTGCGCATCAGGTGGTGCTTGCCGGGGATTTCAGTGCGCTGTGGCCGCGCATCAAGATTGTTTTTCTGCCGGATATGCCCGCTGATTATCAGCCGGCCTATGCCTGGATTTTCCCCAAAGATACGGGCCGGGCCAATGTGGGTGTGGTCTGCACGGTGCGGGGAACCCTGAAAAAAGACAAACTGGACTTGAAAAAAATGCTGGCTCAAATGATCAGCAAAGAAGGTCTGGACGGGGCACAGGTGCTGGAGCGGGGAAGCGGCATGGCCGCAGCCGGAATGCTGCCGCGGCTTGTCTATGATAATATCATCCTGGCAGGTGATGCCGCGGGTCTGACGTCACCCCTGCACGGAGGCGGGATCGATATGGCCTGTTTGAGTGGAGTCCTGGCAGCGGAGGCGATTGTTAACGGCGGCCGCGGGGTTGCAGCCTACCGTGAAACACTGAATCATTACACGCAAGAGAAGCTCGCTCTGGAGAAGGTGACCATACAGAAAATGAAAACCCTGAACTTTGAGCAATTCGATGACCTGCTGGGCGGCATAACCTCCAAAAACATTTTCGCCCGTTTTAGGACCGCTCTTGGCCATCTGGGAATGTTTTATGTCACCCTTAAATGGTTTGGTACGAAAAAGAAAATGCCGGACTGGCCGGTTTGATATATGGGAGGCTGCCGAAAGAATCTTACAGTGCTCTGCATTATCCAGGTGAAATACCGGCGAGTGCTTGCCGATCGGCTGCCGGATGTGTTATAAGGCAACGCGTAAAGAAATGAATCATCAGTCGGGGAGGATATAAAATGATTACAGTCGTGGCAAAGATTCCGGTTAAAGAAGGAAAGATGGAGGTGGCTCTGGCGGCTTTCGGAGAATTGATTGACAAGGTGGCCACAGAAGAGGGTACGGTGCTGTATTCACTGAACAAAGACAGCGCGAATCCCAATGTCCTGGTTGTTGTTGAGCAATACAAAGACAAGGCCGCACTGGATGCTCATTCCTCCTCTCCGCACTTCAAGGCATTTTTTGCTGCCTCCGGCGCCTTCATCGGCGGAAGACCGGAGATGTCCATTATGGAGCAGATCAGGAGCATCTGATTTGCATCTGCCTTTGTTATGTGCAGAAAGGTAATCCCTTTTTCAGGTGATCCGGTCGCCTTCGCGTGCGGCGAGAAGCTTTTGCTGAAACGCTTTTACCTGCGCAGATCCTTCTTCAGGCGACCAGGGCGCAAAAACGAGCGAGCTTGAGGGAACGTAAGGCCCTTGCTTTACCTCAAAAAATACGGATTGCTCCGCCATGGGAATCCACGTGTGGCACTGGTCTGCCGGGATTTCCAGGCCGAGGATGCCCGTGTAGTGTCCAATGGAAACTCGTTTCGTCACAATGCCCTCATCATCAAAAAGAATAACATCGAAAAGACCGCGGATCACGATGGCAAATTCGCTTTTCCCGGGATGCCGGTGCGGTCGAAAATAGGAAGAGATGCCGGCCGCGATAAATAATCGCTGCACGGGATCGGATAAAGATTCATGAATGTTGTAATTGGTTCTGAGCCTCTGTGATTCACCTGCTTTGGTGATCAACTCATCCATCATTTGGGAAGTTACAAGTTTCATCTTTGCTCCATACGATACGACCGTAAATCAATATGTTTTTTATTAGCAGAAAAAGCATCAATGTCAAAGGCCGGTTTTTCCATGCCTGCAGGTGCCCTGCAAGAGACTGATTTTATGCACGGGGAATTATTTTTGATTACTTGCAAAAGGTTAAAATTTCTGTTAATTTAACACTATATTATGCAGGCCAGTTGAAAGTTAACCAGAATAAGGGAGGGACTTATGAGCAAACGTAACAGTTTCATCTTTATTACAGCAATGATTCTAGCGATAACGTGGACGACAATTGCCGGGGCGGCGGAAATAGTGATCGGATTCACCGGGCCGTTGAGCGGACCCGCCGCGGAGTACGGCCAAGATTGTGTGACCGGTGTTGATCTGGCCATCCGGGATATCAATGGAGCGGGCGGTATCACGGTAGGAGGGAAAAATTATACGTTTCGACTGGAAAAAATGGATGATCTTTGAATATATTATCATGGGATTTACCAGCATTCCGCAGCTGGCCCAGTTGGGTAACAATTATCTGATAACCATGGCCGCTCCCTTTACCATGTATGCAAAAGTATATGCCGATATCGCCTGGCAAAACCGCTGGAAAAAGGCGGCCATGCTGGTGACCTCTAACATCTACGGTGACACATGGCGCAAGTCTTTTGAAAATGAATGGCTCAAAAAGGGAGGAGTCGTTACCTATAGCGCAGGGACGGATTATTACAAACGGACGGATTTTGCAGGTCCCCTGGCCAAGGCCCTGGCTACCAATCCCGATTGCATGCTGATCGGTGGTCCCACCGCCACGACGACGCTGATCATTGAGCAGGCGCGTGCTCAGGGTTACGAAGGGGGGTTCATTCTGATCGACCAGGCCAAACTCGATGCTATTTATCCGGCGATGCGTAAACCTCTTTTACTGGAAGGTTCAATCGGTCTGGCCTTTATTAAGGATGTCAACTATCCTGCAACAAAGGTATTTGCCGAGAATTACAAA
This sequence comes from Deltaproteobacteria bacterium HGW-Deltaproteobacteria-1, assembly GCA_002840635.1. GTDB lineage: Bacteria > Desulfobacterota > Syntrophia > Syntrophales > Smithellaceae > UBA8904. The sequence continues at coordinate 1,862 of PHBN01000132.1, read as the reverse complement.
GCAACCTTTAAAAGGCCCGTTTCCTGGGAGAGCGTTGCTCATTATACGAGCATGCATGCCCTGGCCAGGGCGATAGCCGCCTCCGGGACACCGGACAATGCCAAGGCGATTCGCGCCGCTTTCCCCGCCGCGTTTCCGATACTGGGAGATAAATATCCCATGGAGATGTTCGGCATTCAGCCCAATGGCACATTGCTTTATCCTCTTCTAGTCCAGAGCATGAAATACGGAAAAATTACGCCGCCAAAAGTGTATATCTGGTGGGCCAAGACACAACAGGAGTACGATGCGATCATGAAAATCACCAAAGCCGGCTTCCCTCAAATCTGGCTGCCGATGGTGAACTAAAAAAGGTTGCAGCTTATGAAAAACCCGCGTGCCTTTTGGGGCATGCGGGTTTTTTTGTCTTTTTGAAGGCGTCATCAATTGCGTCTTTAAGGGTTTGAGTTTGACCGGGTAATCCGGCCGCTGTGTCGGTGCAGGATCGTCGTTCGTCTGTTACGGCGAGATCACGGATTTTGACACAGGTAAACTCATCTGGCATGTCTATAAATGGTTTGACATCCCGTGACTCATCTTTTACACTTCCATTAATGTAAAGAGGATCATTCCAGATAAATGGCAAAAGATGAGGGAATCATCATGTTCAAGACAAGAATGACGCAGATGTTTGGCATTGAGCATCCCATCATGCTCGCCGGAATGAACTGGATTACGGAACCGGCGCTGGTTTCAGCCGTCTGCAATGCGGGAGGCCTCGGTATCCTTGCCATCGCACGTTGCAATCCGAAAGAGACACGTGAAAACATCCGGCAGATCCGCAAAATGACGGATAAGCCCTTCGGCGTCAATCAGATTCTTGTGGGACCGGGGGCTAAAGAAAACATCGCGGTTGCCATCGAAGAAAAAGTTCCCATTATTAATTATTCTCTTGGGAAACCCTGGTTTGTGAACGATGTTCATGCCTACGGCGGCAAAGTTGTGGGCACCATTGCAATTGCCAGGCACGCAGCCAAGGCCGTGCGGCTGGGTTGTGACGCGCTGGTGATTACCGGGCATGAGGCGGCGGCGCATGGCGCGGCGGCCACGTCCATGGTGCTGATTCCCATTGTTGCCTCGATGGTGGATGTCCCATTGATTGCCGCAGGCGGCTTTTATGACGGACGGGGGCTGGCCGCGGCGTTGGCTTTGGGCGCGGACGGCATTTCCATGGGCAGCAGGTTTATGGTGGTAAAGGAAAGCATGGTGCATGAAAACTTTAAAAAATTATGCATCGAGGCAACGGAACAGGACACGGTTTACGACAATGTGTTTGACGGTATGGATGGCCGTGTGCTGAAAACGAAGGAAGCCGAAGCCATGATGAAACGGGGCTTCCCGTTGGTGGAGGCCGTAGAGGGCGCGCTTTTGGTCAAGCGCCTGATGAATCTGTCCTTTGCCAAGTTTGTGGGTGTCAGCATTGAAATGCTCAAAGCTGAAGAAGGTCATCCGCTCATGGTGCTGGCGCGCCAGGCTGTGGGCAACATGAAACACCTCAAGGCACTGAACGAGGGCGACGTAGAAGGCGGCATTCTTTTTGCCGGACAATGCTGCGGAGGCATTCAGGACAATCCGACCACCAAAGAACTGATTGATCGCGTTATCCGGGAGGCAGAAGACGCGCTGGCTAAATTGAACAGTTACCGGGCATAAACAAAGACCGACCGGAAGACGGCCCCTGGAGTGTAGATATGCAGCTGATTCTTATTCGTCATGGTGAAACGCTCTGGAACAAGGAAGGACGGATTCAGGGAACAAGCGACGTTGAGCTTTCCGTAACGGGTATCGAGCAGGCCAGGCGGCTTGCTTTGTCCCTGAAAGAT
>PHBN01000131.1 GCA_002840635.1 Deltaproteobacteria bacterium HGW-Deltaproteobacteria-1 | reverse complement strand
CTGATTTTAGCGCCGGCTTTCTTTCTTTCCAATCCAAGTTTTATATAAAAATTCTTTATGCGATCGATATCATAAGCATTTCCCAGCCAGAGCGTAATCTGCGATATGATTTTATCGCAGATATTATCAAGAACGGTAATTTCATACCCGTGATATTCGGCCGTGGAAGGACTGGTCGTCATTTCTTCTATCCACTGATTGATCATTTTCCCCTTGTTTTTCAAAATGACATTGAGCAGCCGCCTGGTCAGGGCATTGGTTGCCTTGCGATGGGGAAGAGCCCTGCTGTCGTCGCGGTGCACGATTGCGTCAAGAATGGCCCAGTAATCTTTTTTACTCCTGATATACGTTTCCAGCGCGTGCCTGTTGGACCGAAACGCCAGGGGGGGAATCTCATCGATTGGAAAGAATTTCGCCTGCGCGCTGTCGTCGCCGGCCGCAACTTTGCCGCCTGTTTTATCGACAACAAAGGTCAGAAAAAGCAGGTCCCCGTAAAAACGGCTTTTGTATGAATCAACGTCCAGCAGTCTGCTGATCTTTCCTTTGATGCCCGTTTCTTCATTTAGTTCGCGTAACGCGGCATCTTCAATGCTTTCGCCCGCTTCAGCAAATCCGGTGGGGAGACACCAGTGACCCTTAAAGGGCGCCCGGTCCCGCTTGACCAGGAGAATCCGCCTCGATTCGTCCACAATGGCGGATACAACCGGCAACGGATTGTCATAGAAAAAACAGTGACAGATGGAACAGCAGTCCCTGAGAACATCGTCTTCCCTGCTTTTGGTTATTTGTCCGCCGCAGTAAATGCAGAATTTGCGTTTTTTCTTCATGGTGTCCTCTTTGAAGTCTGAGGCTTTGCGCAAATGAAAATAGTATCATCCTTGCACATGGTGATGACCTTGGTTTCGGTGACGGTGTCCTGCAATTTATTCAAGAGTTTGTTGACGACGGTTTTTTTGTGGGCACTCGTACCGGACAGGAAAAAAGGACTTTTGAACTGATAATACTCGATAAAGAAATAAATCTCCCAGGGTTGAAAAACAAGCGAGTTTTTGAAATCCAGTTTTTGAATGCCGCCAAAATACGGATGGAGCAATGCTTCGCCGTTTTGAGCTGAAAACTGTCTGAGGATGATCTCGACGGGTAGAAACTGATGACTGGCAAGCATCTGGTATTCTTCCAGGGTCCTTCGGGTGAGGTCAATCAATTCATGCATGTTGCACTGATCGTGCGTTATGGTGATGAAGGTGCCGTCTTTTTTCAGCACACGGGCTATTTCCGGGATCATTTCCACAAAAAAATAAAGGGCGAAGCTGCAGATGATCAAATCAAAAGAAGCGTCCCGACATTTTTTTATACCTCCGACGCCGCTTGATGAAAACGTTCCCGCATAACCGGCCCGTTTGCATGCTTCGAGGAAAAAAGGCTCATATTCGGCGATGATATCCATGCCGGTGATTGCCGCTTCGGGATGTAGCCGTCCTTTCAGTGCTTCTGTAAATGCGCCGAACGCGCAGCCCATTTCCAGAACATTCCGGCAGGAGGACAGGTCAACCTGATTGAGGGCCGTCAGGCGAATGTCCTCTTTATTGGATGAAAATTGACGGATAAGTGCTTGAATCTGCCGATGCTTCTGTACATTTCGGAAGACCTGACGAATCTTTTTTTTGTCAAGGAAATCAGTCATAGCTTTGCCATGCGTCAAAAATATCATTGATGTTTGATGGAAGTCAAGTCACAACTACCGGCAATCCGGCGCGACGCCGTCAACAAGAAAAGAAGAAACGGCTCAATAAAAAATGAAAGGGACCGTTTGTTGTTCATCCAAAAAAAACAACCTGGTTCCTTCCTCTCTGTTTTGCCATGTATAAAGCTTTATCAGCACCCAGGATAATGGTGTCCGATATAGTGTTGTGGTCTGGAATACAGCAGTTAACCCCGGCGCTGATCGTGGTGCCGATTTTTTCACCTTGATGATCGATGGTCATGGCTGCGATATTGTGTATTGCCGTTTCCGCCAGCTGCAGAGTGTGGGCGGGATCAACATCAACGAGGAGAACAGTGAACTCTTCTCCCCCGTACCGGGCCACAATGTCAGAATCCCTTTTGAAAACGGAAACCAGTGTTTCGGCTAATTTTATTAAATACTCATCTCCCACCTGATGGCCATAGGTGTCATTGATTTTTTTGAAGTAATCGACATCCAGGATGATGAGGGAAAGCAGGTTCTTATTGCGTCCCGACCGTTTCCATTCCCGGTCCAGAACGTCATTAAAATGCCGCCGGTTCGACAGGCCGGTCAATACGTCCGTATTGCTCAAATGCGCCAGTTCCCGGGATTTTATTTCCAGCAGATATTCATTTTCCAGAGCATCCCAGTATTCCTCGTTCCCTCGAATGGCAATCAATACCATGTATATTGAAAACAAACAGATCATTATAATAAGAGGTGGATTCAACCCCTTCACTAAAAGGGTTATGACAGTCGGCATTAATATTGCGATGTTAAAAATAATGGCCAAGGTGCGATAGGGAATGAAAGCGACTACACCCCCTGCGCACAAACCGCAGATGCACAAATATATAAGCAGCTTCGTAACATACTCTTCGTCCAGGATGTTGGTATAGGCAAGCATGCAACCCCAGATCAGGGCGGTTATGACGACGCTGACATAAAAGACGCCTCTATTGATTGTTTCGTACTTATCTTCCGCTTCCCTGGCTATCTTCAAGTGTATCAGGCGAAACAGACAAATGCCCAGGATGGAGAAAAAAAAGACCAGGGAAGCGGATGTGTGTCTTGAATAAAAGCCATCTGCGCAGATCACGATGATGGATAAAATAATATAGAAAATGATGCCAATGGTGGATCGTTTTTTCAGATCCTGGACTACCCTGCTGTTCACTTTGTGCCGTGTAAATGTCATGAATGTCCTTTTGTGCGCATTGCATCAATTCATGTTTTTTGGGCCTGTACAACAATATTCCGGGATCTGAATATAAAACAATATTGATAATCAATATCTTGGCAGTTGTCCATGCCTGAAAATGCCCGTTCTGTCAACACGATTTATGCAGAAACCGGCGTCCGACGAGTTGGCCCTGCTTTTGGCGGGAGGATTATTCTGAACGATCAACACTGCTGTTCAATAGCCATCATCTTTGTAATTCTCCGCTCGTGACGTCCCCCTTCAAAGGACGTGCCGATAAATTTTTCGATCATCTCATGGACCGGCACGGCATATTTGATTCTGCCGCCGAAAGCAATGAAGTTGGCATCATTATGGGCTCGAGCCATTTCGGCGCTGAAAAGGTCATAAAGGAGCGCGCAACGGATGCCTTTTACTTTGTTTGCAGCAATCGCGACCCCGATGCCTGTGCCGCACAGCAGCACACCGAAATCATAGCCGCCTTTTTTAAACTCATTGCAAGCGGTAAGCGCGATATCCGGGTAATCCACTGCGGCAGGCCCCTCAGTTCCGATGTCTGTGACCTCAAAATTCTTTTTTCTCAGAAAGTCGGCGATTTCGTTTTTAAGATCGACCGCGCCATGATCGGAAGCAATGACGATTTTTTTCATTTTTCCTCCCCCATTTGAGAATGATGTTTCACTTTTCTACAAGATCGGCGGTTATGTCAACAAAAAAACTTTACATAAACATCATATTTGCGTAAAAAACGCCCATGCGGGATTTATTAAACAAGTATTGCAATTATCTCCTGATTGAGAAAGGGGCGGCCGGCAATACCCTGGAGGCGTACGGGAGGGATCTGAGCCGCTATGTTTCTTTTCTGGAAAAAAAGGGGATAGTGGATCCGCGGTCTGCCGTTCCCGAAACGGTCGTTGAGTTTCTTGTGCAGATCAAGGGCGAAGGATTGTCGGCCAATTCGATGAACCGGTCGCTTGCCGCTCTGCGGGGTTTTTATAAATTTCTGCTGCAGGAAAAACTGGTGGATCAATCGCCGCTGGCCAATATTGAACTGGCCAAAGTCTGGATGCGTCTGCCCGACACGGTGAGCAAAGAAGAAATGAACCTGATCTTGTCCCAGCCTGGTGAACAGACGCCCCTGGCGTTGAGGGACAGCGCGATGCTGGAACTTCTTTATGCCACGGGACTGCGCGTTTCGGAGCTTGCCGGTTTGACCATGAACAGCATTAACTGGCAGGTGGGTTTTCTGACGGTGATGGGAAAGGGCAGCAAGGAACGGGTTGTGCCGATCGGCAAGACAGCCTACGACAGTGTCCGTCGTTATGTGGACGAGGCCCGCCCGAAACTGGTAAAATCAAAAACGACGGACGTTTTATTCCTCAACCGTTTCGGAAGTGTCTTTACCCGTCAGGGGCTCTGGAAAATTATTATTCATTACGCGCAGAAAGCGGGCTTGCAAAAAAACGTGCATCCGCATACATTCCGTCATTCCTTC
>PHBN01000486.1 GCA_002840635.1 Deltaproteobacteria bacterium HGW-Deltaproteobacteria-1 | reverse complement strand
CTTCTGACCCTTGATCTTGTAGTACCCCTGATCTGTCGGCGTCGCCGTCGTGGTAAGATCGGTGAGCGAACTGCCCGCCTGCGGCTCGGTAAGCGCCATGGTCCCCTGCCATTCGCCCGCAATCATTTTGGGCAAATAGGTGTCTTTCATTTCCTGTGACCCGTACGAAACAATCAAACCGGCCGCGCCGTGTGTCAAGCCGTGATAGACGGCCGCGGAGTAGTTTGCCGCGCCAAAAATGGCCGTCGGCAGAAAAACACCGATGGTAAACGGCAGTTGCTGACCACCCGCATCATAGGGGAAAGTCGACGCAATCCATCCACCCGTACCCGCCTCACGCATGATGTCGCGGACCCTGGGATGTACCTTGACCTCGCCTTTCACATATTCAGGCGCCTTACGGTCCATTTCCTCGAAAAGAGGCTTGAAGAGATCTTTGCCCATCCTCATCGCCGTATCCATGATCATGTCGAAAACTTCCCGGCTGTGGTCGGCATAGCGGGGATACTTGAGCAATGCTTCGGTGTCGTTTAGTTCGTACAATAAAAACTTCAAATTTCGTTCACTGATAAATTTTTCTGCCATATTTTTTTCCTCGATTCTAAATTATCGACGTCCCAGTCTTAAAACAGGACTACCGGGGTTGATTGGAGTCGTTATCATACCCGAAGGGGCACGTCAAGAACCTTATAACGAGCGTTGTAAAAAAAATGGATCGATCAACAGCGGGTAATAATGACTTCGCAGCAGTCATCCCCGTGGTTCAAATTTTTTGTGTGGACCGCGCGGACTTTTATTTCATTCTCAAAGAAGCCGCCGACAATTCGTTCGTATGTATGAATCGTGACAATACCGCAGTCGGCGACGCCGGCTTTGGCAATTGCTTTCTGTGTTTCACAATCCGTAATGCGGACCGTGATCTGATCCCCCTTTACGGTAATGACCCGTCCCTCGATTTTTAAAACCCGGCTGAAAATATCCATCGCATCCAGAAAGCTTTCCGGCCAGACTGGGTTCCGGATGTATTTTTTCCTGAGATTTTTACCGAAAACATAGGAGAATTGTTTCCAGGCCTCCACGTCCATTTCCCAGGCCGTCTCGACGCCAAACTTTTTTGCAAGCGCCAGAAACCATGCCCCATCCATACGGGTAAAGGCATACTGCGAGATTTCC
>PHBN01000485.1 GCA_002840635.1 Deltaproteobacteria bacterium HGW-Deltaproteobacteria-1 | reverse complement strand
TATTGTCCTTCTTTTGTCCTGACCTGCACGCCTTTGTCATACACTTTAATTTTTTCATCCGGTTCCAGATCGTTCCAGACCAGCATTTTCTTTTCGCCGCCAATCAGAGTTGTTCTCACTTTCACGGGTGAAAGCCAGTTCACATTGATGTGCGCAATAATGTTTTTCGGATAATAAAAGGTAAGATAGGCAATATCTTCCAGATTACGGCCGAAATGCCCCGAGCCGGTGGCAACAACCGCTTCAGGCTTCTGGCCGATGACATAGTCCATGATGGCAATATCATGCGGAGCCAGATCCCAGACGACGTTGACATCATGCTGAAAAAGACCAAGGTTGACGCGAATGGAATCAAAATAATATAAATTCCCCAGGGTGTTGTCATCAATCAATTGCTTGATTTTTCGCACCGCGCCTGTGTAAAGAAACGTGTGATCCACCATGATTTTCAGCTTCTTCTTTTCGGCAAGGTTGACCAACTGTTCAGCTTCGGCAACGGTGTAGGTAAAAGGCTTTTCCACAAAAATGCTTTTGCCGTTCTCCAAGGCTTTTTTAGCGATTTCAAAATGCGTAAAAACCGGCGTAACAATGGCGACGGCGTCAATTTCCGGGTTATTTATTAGTTCGTCAATATTAGTTGTTGTAGCGATATGGGGATAGGCTTTCTTGACCTTGTTTTTGAGGGTGTTCGCATTCATGTCACTGATCATGACAACCGTGGCGCCGTCTGCTGAACTGAAATTTCTGACAATATTCGGCCCCCAGTATCCGTATCCAATTACACCAATCTTGAGCATAGAGAAAGACTCCTTTTTTTATTCAATATATAACTGTGCGGGAAGTTATTGTAAAGAATAAATTACATCGCGCCGTCTCCGCCGACAACGGCTTTAGGCGTCATGAGGATGATTTTTAAATCGAGTAAAAGACTCCATTCACGGATATATTTAAGATCAAGCCGCACCATTTCATCAAATGTTGTCCGGCTTCTTCCCGTCACCTGCCATAGTCCTGTGATACCGGGCTTGCAGGAAAGCAGGCGTCTGCGGTGCCATATATCATAAAGCTCACATTCATAAGGGATCGGAGGCCGTGGTCCGACCAGCGACATGTCGCCTTTCAAGACGTTGATAAACTGTGGAAGCTCGTCCAGGCTGGTTTTTCGGATAAAACTG
>PHBN01000484.1 GCA_002840635.1 Deltaproteobacteria bacterium HGW-Deltaproteobacteria-1 | reverse complement strand
GCCGTCGTGATCAATCATCGACAGATAACCGGTCATGCCGATCACGGATTTCTCAACAAAAAACTCCGTGAAATAATCCATTCTCGGGGCAACGATTGTCGCACCTATGATCTGATCATTGTGCAGAACGGGCACAGCGACGACAAAGATGGGATTTCCCCGCAGGATGCTGGGATAAACCTCACTGATGAAATATGGCTTCCCCGAGAAAACATTCCGGATATAGCTGAAATCGGGACCGCATTTTCCGATGGTTTTGCCGCCCACTGTATCAATAAAAAAATTCCCGTTTCCAACGTTCTTTTTTTCACCATGAACATCGATGGACAACGTCTGGCCGTCAGCAAGCTTGATGGCAAGGGGAATGTTTTCATAATACGGGTACAGAGCGTGCATCTCCGAAAGGAATTTCTGCGCGGCCGCCCGCTTTTGCAAATCCAGAGGAGCGGCGCAGGCATCAACGATCCGGGGATCCCGGGCAATCGTCTGGGCTGTTCGAATCTGCTCCTCGAGCCACCTGATCAGGGCTTGATTTGTTTTTCTGGCAATGATCTCTGACAGTTCACGGTTGGCTTTCATGGCTTCCGGTTTGCCCATATAATAGGCAACAATCCCGAAAATGATGAAAAGCAGGGCAATGGCAGGGATGAGCAGAAGAAGATACTGGGTGGAAATTTTCCGTGAGGTTTTTTGGGTCAATGAATCCGGTGCCGGCATATTGATTCATCCACTGGTTATTTTTTGTGGTGGATACTTTGATTCTATCGATACCTCATATGCAATATTTTATCAACCATTTCGGCAAACTGAAAGAGGCGAAATCATGATTCATTACCTGGGGACTGCCTGACTCGATGATTTCTCTTGAAAGAACCGGTTGCACACGATAGCATAACACAGCCTTGAAAAGGAGAGCTCTGCGATGAACAAATACGACAATGAATACAGGGCAAAACTGATAACTTGCGAAAATGCCGCGGCAGCCGTCCGGGACGGAGACACAAAGCATTTTGCCCGGACGCTGGGCAGTCCGGATATATCGGATATTGTCGATTCCTACACCTGGTTCGTCAGTGAATCATCCAGAAACATGGTGCAGGTCGGACTGACCCAATTTATCCCCGCCTATCTGCATCAGATACCGAAAATCGTCATGGAAACCATGGACGTCAATGTCGCGGTTGCCACCGTCTCTCCGATGAATGAAGACGGCTACTTCAGTTTTGGACCGTGCAACGGCTACCTGTCCGTCATGGCGGGGTTGTGCAAGACCTTGATCGTCGAAGTGAACGAAAACATGCCTTTTGTTTACGGCGAAGCGATGATTCACATATCCAATATTTCGATGATTGTGGAAAACACGGTCCCGTTGCCGGAAATCCTGCCAATGGATTCAAATCCGCTGGATCTGGTGATCGGAAAAATCATTGCCGAATACGTTCCGGACAGAGCAGTGATTCAACTGGGCATCGGCACCCTACCCAACGCGCTCGCCTCCTGTTTGGAAGGGCACCAAGACCTGGGCATTCACACGGAGCTTCTCTGCCCCGGAATGGTGGACCTGATCGAAAAAGGAGTGATTAACGGACGGCATAAGAATGTGCACACGGGCAAGCATATTTTTTCTCTCGCTTACGGCGGCAAAAAGACTTTTGAGTTTATGGATGGAAATAAAAGTTTCGAAAATTATCCCAGTTCCTACGTCATGAACCCCGGGGTCATAGCACAGAATCACCGGATGACGGCCATCAATGCAATCCTTCAGGTTGATCTGCTGGGACAGTGCAACGCGGAATTCCTGGAGGGACGTCAATACAGCGGAACAGGGGGCCAGCTTGATTTCGTCCGGGGAGCT
>PHBN01000130.1 GCA_002840635.1 Deltaproteobacteria bacterium HGW-Deltaproteobacteria-1 | reverse complement strand
GTCAGCACAGAGTTTAAAAAAAAGTATTTAATGTCCTTTGAAACTGACATGGGAATGTCTCCTTTTACAGTACGTTTTACTATTCATCATCTATTTTTCCGGCAATGTAGCACAAAATGATTATTTTAAAAATATGAACTCGCTTCACATTACGCATCATCAGGCAATTTCCATTAATCAAGCTCAGGTTCTGCGTGGAGGCTGGTTTCTTCAGGATAAAGATTCCTGACGGAAATCCTGTCTGAAATAAAAATGAGCTACGTTTGTATTCGTAACCCATTTTTATTACGTTCATGTTTCAGGATCAGGCACTTCCCGTTGCAACTTAACGAACCGTCGATGCCCCGACGCCAACTGCAATGAAATCATTTAAGGCATCGGCGGAAAAAATATGCCGAATCCAGGCGGCGGAGGCGGCAAAAAGAAGATTGGGGGAGGCGGGGGAAACCACGGTCCCCAGTCGGGCGGTGGAGGCGGTGCGTAGGACCAGGGTCTCCTCGGGCCATAATAACCCCTGCGGCCGTAATAACCCCGATGGTGACGAGGTCCGCGCATGCCAGGACGAGGTCCGCGCATGTCAGGACCAGGCCCGCGCATGTCAGGACCGGGACCGTACATATCGGGACCGGGGCCGCGCATGTCAGGAGGGGGACCTCCTTCATGGGGTTGGGCCAGGGACGTCACCGCGTTTATGCTGATTATCATTGCGACCAAAAAAAATCCCATGATAATCTTTCCTAATATGGCTCTGCAATTCCATGTATTTGATTTTTTCATATTAGCAACCTCCAATTCTAACCAGTCCCGATGAACTGTGTGGTGTCAATCATTGACCATTATCTCTTGCCGTATCTGCCATGCCTGCCGTGTTTTCCATATTTGCCTGTTTCGAATAAGAGATCGGTAATGGTCTTCTGTTGGTCTGACATGCTGTTGTATAAAGCCTCGAATGGCGGGAGCAGCTTCTTCATTTGGGCTAAATAGGCTTCGGTATTTTCAGTGTGAACTTTTATACGCTCAACTGCGGACCTGTGCATATTTTTTTCAACTCTCTCGGCTCTTGCCTTTGCACGGGCTTCATGGCGGGCATCTGTCTCTTTCGCGTTTTCCCGCATCACCCTGGTAACGTCGTTCCATAATACTTTCTGGGAGTCGGTGAACTTCAATGCGCTTTCCAGCTGTTTGATCTGGCTTTCCGTGTACTCGACAGCAGTTTTTCTCACCATTGCAGATGCTTTCTTGCTGGCCGGGGCTGCGTAAGAAAGATTTGTGTTGACTGAAACGATGATGAACAGGATAACCGTCATCGCTAAAACAAGGGTTGCCGGAAAAGTAACCTGATTAGCTTTTACTTTCATGATGATCTCCTTTTGAATAAATTTAATGTTAAAGGGTTAATCGACCACCTCGCAGCAAGTTGTCGAGGTATGAAATGAACATTGTTTTATTGCAGCGAGCTACAGAGAATTAACGCTCCTCCCGCATAAGCGGGTTTCAATATTTGCTTTCAGGCATAGCTCAATGATTCTCTTTTGACAAGCTTTTCCCTTCTTGTAAAAAAACTGTTTCAAGACGGATATTGGTATCAGAAAAATATTTTACCTCGAAGGTAACACCTTGATATTGCATTTGGAGAGACATCATATTGCATAAACACCAGCCTATATTTCATTGACATACAAGGATGAAATTTCTATACTTAAATTTCTATAAACATGCCATTATCAAGCGTGTTGCTTAAGTGTAAAAATTCCGCATAATGTCGGAGCCTAACAACAAAAAGAATCAGAAGGAATGAAAAATAATGCCGATCACCAGAATTCTCGAACACAATGCAGCCCTTTATGGCGATGAAATCAGCCTGGTTGAAATCAATCCGGAAATTAAAGAAATTACCGCAAGCTGGAAGGATTACGAACTTGTCGAAACCAATCCCGAAAAGAGATACAGACGGGAAATGACCTGGCGCTCTGGCTGAATGTGACGTTTTGATTTTCGGACCGGAATTTACCGAGAGAGTCAATGCGATCCGGGAGCAGATTCCGAAAATAAAAATTAAGCTTTTTCTAGGCGTGGGGCGCCCCGATTTTGCAGAAAGCTATTATGCACTCACCGCCTGCTGTTCCTCAGCGGCGCCGAAAATCAACATTTCCGATGATGACGACGCAGCCATATATTTTTCATCCGGGACCACCGGGTTTCCCAAAGCAATTCTCCATACACACCGTGCACTGATGATATCGTGTGAGGTTGAAATGAATCACCACAGGCAAACCAGAGAAGACAATTTTCTCTGCATTCCGCCGCTGTACCACACAGGCGCAAAAATGCACTGGTTTGGCAGTTTCCTTGCCGGCAGCAGGGCTGTCCTGCTGCGTGGCGTGAAGCCTGAATGGATCATCAAAGCCGTGTCCGAGGAGCAGATAACAATTGTCTGGCTGCTGGTACCGTGGGCGCAGGATATTCTGGACGCCATTGAACGAGGAGATATCAAGCTTACTGACTGCAAGCTTGATCAGTGGCGGCTGATGCATATCGGCGCGCAGCCGGTTCCGCCCAGTCTCGTCAAACGCTGGAAGCAGTTTTTCCCGAAACACGATTACGACACCAATTACGGCCTGTCGGAATCGATCGGTCCCGGCTGCGTGCATCTCGGCATTGAAAACATCCACAAAGTCGGCGCGATCGGAAAAGCCGGTTACAGCTGGGAAGTTCAGATTGTGGATGAAAACGGCAAACCGGTGCACCAGGGTGCCGTAGGCGAGCTTTGCGTGAAAGGTCCGGGAGTGATGAAATGCTATTACAATAATCCGGAAGCCACTGCAGAAATCCTCAAAGACGGCTGGCTGTTCACGGGAGATATGGCGCGGATGGATGAAGACGGCTTTATCTACCTGGTTGATCGTAAAAAAGACGTAATTATCACCGGCGGAGAGAATATTTATCCGGTGCAGATCGAAGATTTCTTACGTACTCATGATGCGATCAAGGATGTGGCGGTGATCGGCCTTCCTGATCATCGTTTAGGGGAAATCACCGTTGCGATCATTGAGCTTAAGCCGGGTTTTTCCAGTTCTGAAGCCGAGCTTATGCAGTTCTGCGCTGCACTGCCGCGCTACAAGCGTCCGCGCAGAATCATATTTGATCATGTGCCGCGGAATCCCACCGGAAAAATTGAAAAGCCAAAGCTTCGTGAAAAGTATTGCGGCAGCGGGAGCCTTGTCGAAATGGAAACGGAAAGTCAATGAAAAGGATGCCCCCCCACGAACAGGTTTGATTCCAGATTTGTCTTGATAAAACACAGGTATAATTGTAAAAAAGATACAAATCATTATGTTGCTGGAAGATGAAATGCACTGGTTATAAAAAAGAGAAACAGGGGAAATGGTATATTTTACAGATAGCGGCGTAGGCGGATAAAAATCGAGGGGAAAATATGATTGCATATCAGCTTTCTGTATTTGCAGAAGATAAACCGGGACAACTGGCCCATGTCACCGGGGCTCTGGCCAAGGCAGAAATCAGTATCCGGGCGACAACCATATCGACTGCCGGTTCGTCGGGGGTAATCAATTTGATCGTCGATGAACCAAAACACGCGGAGAAAGTACTGACGGAAGCCGGCATGACTGTCCATCTGAAAAATGTTTTAGCCGTGCTGATTCCCGATAAGCCCGGCGGTCTGAATAAATTGATGCAGCTTCTCTATCGTGAAGGCATTAATATCAACAATGCCTGCGGCTTTGTGCTGGAATGTTCTGAAAAGGCGGTGTTTGTCGTTGATGTGGATCAGATTGAAAAAACGGAAATACTGCTGGAGAAAAACGGATTTAAAACCCTTGATACGGAGGCATTGTCGGCAATTGAGCCGTTCCACTACATGAAATATTGACGGCTCTCCGCCTTTTTCGACTAACTTCGTTGGCTGTGTCGTCGGCTCCTCGACGTATAACAAATACTTCTGCGGAGCCTCCTCTGAATTTTTAATCAACGTTCGAAAGGATAAAAACCATGGCACATCAGGACAAGGGAAAATATTTTAAGAAGCACCCGGAAGGCACAAAGGTGCGCGAAGATTTGAAGCAGGAAATCATCAAACAGGCCAAAGACAATAATATCTCCTGCAAAGCGGCTGAGAAAATAGCTCAAAAAACGGGCGCATCGCTCGGCGAGGTCGGTGTGGGCATTGATCTCGCCAACTTCAACATTGTTCAATGTCAGCTGGGGCTTTTTGGCTTTGACAGTAAACGAAAGAGCGTTCCGGCCGCTGCGAGTGTTTCACCGGATCTTGAAACAGCCATACGGAAGGCGACGGTCGACAGCAGGCTTTCCTGCCTGGCAGCCTGGGAGATTGCGGACAGGCTCAAAATCAAACGCCTCGACGTGTGTGCCGCCTGTGAGAATCTCAAAATAAAAGTCAAACCCTGTCAGCTTGGCGCTTTTTAATCCCGCTCACGCGGGACGAGTGTTAATTCTCCGCAGCTTGCTGTGATATCATAACGTTCATTTCATACCCCGACAGCTTGCTGCGAGGTGGTTGATTGGACAACATTTGAGACCTTTTGTATCCGGGATTTCAAATTTCCGTCAATCCATTACGTGGCTGAAAAGTATTGATCCTTTTCGTGAACGGAAGAAATGGTGATCGATGTGATCCTCAACTGGCAGGAGTCCTATAAACAGAAACTGACCAATGCGCAAACGGCTCTGTCCCGCAGATGTGGAGTTGATTCACTTTCTCGATCTGGGGCTCACCGATTACACAACGGACATTTACACGGAACACTTCCGGCATAACGCTCTTTTTATCGGCACAAATGCCCGTGCGGCGATCAAAGAAGGCCATGCCGATTACACGCCCATCTTTCTTTCGGAAGTACCCCTGATGATGCAGCGGGGCGCCATGCCCATTGATGTCGCCCTCATTACCGTAACTGAGCCGGATATGAACGGCTATGTAAGCCTGGGGATATCGGTCGATATCACCAAGACTGCGGCAGAAGTGGCGAGATATGTGGTGGCGGAAGTCAACTCCAATATGCCCCGGACGCTTGGCGACAGCTTCCTGCACGTCAGCGAGATTTCTGCGTTTGTAGAAAGTGACACGCCGCTTCTGGAATTTGAGCAGAAGTCGCCGAACAATATCGCTCAATCGATCGGAAAACTGATTGCCGATTTGATCGACAACGAGTCCACCATTCAGACCGGTGTGGGTAAAATTCCTAATTCTGTGTTTCCGTATCTTGCCAATAAAAAGGATCTGGGCGTTCATACGGAAACGTTTACCGATGGTCTGATCGACCTGATTGAGGGTGGTGTGGTGACCTGCCGGAAAAAATCACTTCATCCGGGAAAAGTGGTTGCGTCTTTTTGCATGGGCACCCGGCGTCTTTATGATTACGTTCACAATAATCCGCTTTTTGAGTTTCGTCCGTGCAAGTATGTCAACGATCCGTATGTGATTGCCCAAAACGACAGGATGGTGTCCATCAATTCTGCGCTTACTGTTGATCTGACCGGACAGGTCTGTTCGGATTCGCTGGGTTTTGAATTTTACAGCGGCATCGGCGGGCAGGTGGACTTTGTGCGCGGTTCGGCCATGTCCCGGCGAGGCAAATCCATTATGGTGCTGCCCTCTACGACGGAAGACGGCAAAATTTCACGCATCGTGCCTTATCTATCGTCGGGCAGCGGCGTCGTGGTAACACGAGGGGATATTCACTATGTTGTGACAGAATATGGCATTGCTTATCTGCATGGAAAATCCATTCGGGAAAGGGCCATGATGCTCATCAACATCGCTCATCCCGATTTCCGCGACGAGCTTTTGGAAGCGGCCAGAAGGCAAGGCTACATATACCGGGATCAGATGCTGCCGGTGGTTTTGTATCCGAAAGAATATGAAGTAAATTGGGTCGACAAGAAAGGTACTCCAATATTTTTCCGTCCGGTCAAAGCAACGGATGAACGTGCCATTCAGGATCTGATTTATGAACTGCCGGAGCAGGCAGTCTATACAAGGTTCTTTCAGAACCTGAAATCCTTCTCCCATAAAGTAGCCATGCCGTTTGCCGCCATTGATTATAACGATAAAATGGCCATCGCTGCGGTTATCGGCAAAGAGGAGCCGGAGGGCCGCGAGAGAATTGTGGCCGTCGGACGTTATATCAATAACCCGAACACCAGGTATGCCGAGGTGGCTTTTACGACCCATCAGGACTGGCAGTCACGGGGCATCGGGACATTTCTTTTGCGATACCTGATCCGCATCGCAAAAGAGAAAAACATAGCTGGATTCACAGCAGACGTGCTGTCGAGCAATAAGCCGATGATGCTGGTGTTTTCCAAAGCAGGCCATCCCATGACGACACATCTGGATACCGGAGTTTACGAACTGAAAATCAATTTCGCGAAAGAAGACCAAGAAGGTTAATAGTGAGAAAATGGAAAGGCCGGGTAAAAGAACTATGGACACCAGACGAAATTTTATTAAGAAAAGTTTGATTGCATGCACCGCTTTAAGCCTGCCGTTGTCGTTTCCGGAAAGCGGACGGGCCCTCCCGCGGGAGTTTAAAATCCGAAACCCGAAACGTGCGCTGGTGTTGTGTTACAGCCAGACAGGGTTTACCAGCCGCTATGGAAGACTGATTGCCTGTATCCTGAAGGAAAAAGGAATCGCGGCGGATCTGGCGGATATGCGGACGTTTGATAAAAAACGCATTACGGATTATGACCTGATCATAATGGGTTCCCCTGTTTTCTATTATGATATTCCGCCAAATGTCAGCAGTTTTCTTGCCGCAATGCCGAAGATCACAGGCATACCTGTGGCAGCGTTCGTTTCTTTCGGAGGACCTGAGGGCAATCAGAACAATGCTTTATGTCATGCCCTTCATCTGCTGGACGACGCCGGCGGCGCGGCCGTGGGGATGATCGCATTACGCAGCATTCCATCCTATCCAACACCCACCTGGGACAGCGCCAATCAACGCGCGGCAGAACATCTGCCTGATGCATCTACTTATGCGCAGGTACGCAGTTTTACAGAACAGGTGCTTGCGCGAATCAGCCGCGGTGAACCGATTATTTATGAATCGGAAATATCGGCAAGAGAAGTTCTGCGGACGCTGCCGCTGATCTGGCTCAACAAGAAAGCGATCAGAAAACACACAGTCGATGGCGAGAAATGCATCGGCTGCCGGACCTGTGTCAGGCAATGCCCGGTTGCCGCGATCCATCCGGAGAAGCAATTTGTGGATCGTGACAGGTGTGTGGCCTGCTTTGGCTGCCTGAATAACTGTCCGGCAGATGCCGTGGTGATGGAGTATACAGGGAAGCGTCTGTATGGTTTCCCGGAATACCTCAAAAGGCGGAAGATCACCATTCTGGAGCCTGCGGAGTTTCAGACATGCCGGCTTTGATCTGCCGGCATCATAAGGAAAGCCGTTTGAACCGCAGAAAACAGAAAAGAGAAATCACGCAGGAGGCTAAATGACGGGCATAGGGCAAAAACACAAGAAGGCGGTGAACTTCATTAAACAGGATGTATGGCGCATCCAGAGGAAGCGTCTTTCACCCGTGAGGTCTTTTTTTCTGAATCTGCTGAGGGTGGTGATCCTTTCAGTGCGCGGCTTTGATGAAGACAAGTGCCAGCTGCGCGCGTCGGCCCTGACCTTTTATTCACTGATTTCAATTGTTCCGATCCTGGCCATGGCCTTCGGTGTTGCCAAGGGATTCGGTTTTGAAAAAATTCTGGAAAAACAATTGCGCGAAAAACTTGCGGGTCATGAGGATATTCTGGCCAATGTCATCCAGTTTTCCCATTCCCTTCTGGAAAACACGCAGGGTGGATTGATGGCGGGTGTCGGCGTCATCATGCTTTTCTGGGCTGTTCTCAAGGTTCTGGGCCAGGTTGAAGATTCCTTCAACGATATCTGGGGCGTCAAAAAACACCGTCCTCTCAGCCGGAAATTTGCCGACTATTTATCGCTTATGCTGATCTGTCCGGTGATCCTTATCATTTCCGGTGGTGTGACGGTCTTTGTTTCCACCCAGGTCGCCATGATTATGGAAAAGTTCACCGTTCTGGGTAGTTTCCGTCCAGTGGTCTTTTTTTTGCTGGCATTTTTCCCCTATACGCTGATGTGGGGTCTTTTCACGTTTCTTTATGTTTGGAATCATTACAGGAACAATCTTTCAGGTGGTTCAGTGGTTTTACATCACGTTCCAGGTAGGTGTCGTAAAATACAACGCCATATACGGCAGTTTTGCAGCGCTTCCACTCTTTTTGGCATGGCTTCAACTGAGCTGGCTGATCGTCCTGTATGGCGCGGAGCTTTCCTTTGCCCACCAGAATGTGGATACCTATGAATTTGAACCGGACGCGCTTGGGGCCAGCCATCGCCTGAGGACACTACTGGCCCTTCTGATCACGCACCATCTGATTGCAAATTTCCGTGCAGGAGACGAGGCGTTAACCGCAGGTGAAATATCAAACCGACTGGAAATCCCGATCCGTTTTGTCAATGATATTCTCTCTGAACTGGTCGAAAGCAATATCCTTGCGACAACCGAGATTGAGGAGGGCGGAGATCCGGGCTATCAGCCGGCACTGGATCCGGACAGACTGACGATCCAATATGTGGTGGAAGCGATGGAAAAACGGGGGCAAAATACCATGCCGTTCATCCATGCCCCGGAATTTGACGCATTATCCGCCTCTCTGGAGTCGTTTGGAAGAACCATTGACCAGATGCCGGAAAATATTCTGCTCAAAAGGCTGTGACGATGGTGTGCGTCCAAACTGCGCATTCCCTTCCTGCATAACAGGATCGATAAATTGCTGATGCAAGCAGGCATGCCCGAAACAGACAGGCAGACTCTGCGGCGTTTAAATTTGCGAAGCCGTGGCGATATACTGTTCAAGAAGCCTCATCATCATATCCGCGTTTTTGCGTGTTCCTGTGATGATTTCCTCCATGCTCAGCGGTTTTTCCACCAGGCCGTTGCCGTAATTGTCGATCGAACAGGCCGACGCATACGGCAGATCCATTTCCAGGGCGATGACGGCTTCATTGGCCATGGTCATGCCAACGATGTCGGCATAGTTTGCCATCATCCGGATTTCCGCCTTTGTTTCCAGACGCGGGCCCATAACCTGCCAATAGGTCCCTGTTTCCACAACGTCCAGGTTGCTGTTCCGGGCCGCCGCAATCAGTTTCTGCCGAACGGATTCGTTTAAAGACGGTGTAATATGCGTGGCTTTATCCTGGTGAATGGTTGGGGTGGCCGTGAGTGTGATAAAATCGTCTGGAATGACGATCATGCCCGGATACAGGTTCTTCTTCAGCGATCCGGTTGAGTTGATACCGATCACCTCGGTTACGCCCATGTCTTTGAGTGCCTGAAGGTTCGCACGATGATTGATCCTGTGAGGCAGGATATATTCGGCGGGATCATTGCCGTGACGCACAATAAAGATGATACGATACCCTCCTTATGTATGCTGATTCATAGCAGATAAAGGCTGTACAGTCAAAAAATGATACGGATTGGACAAAAAGTCAAATAGCATTTGACTTTTTTTGCTTCGCCATGCCATATAGACGAAAATCCAACAGGAGGAAGTCAGTCATGAGCAGCCAATTTCTGGGAGTGGCCACGGATGATAATTTCGATGGAGAAGTTCTGAAAAGCGACAGGCCGGTGCTCATTGATTTCTGGGCGCCCTGGTGCGGACCGTGCAAGGCTATCGGCCCCATCGTGGAAGAGATTGCCGCTCAGTATCAGGACAAAATCAAGGTCATGAAACTGAATGTTGACGACGCTCAGAAAGCGGCGACTACCTATGGAGTCCGCAGCATTCCCACCCTGATGATGTTTAAGGGCGGGAAAGTGTTGGACACCATGATCGGTCTTGTGCCGAAAGAGAAGCTTGAAGAGTTTGTTAAGAAAAGCCTGTAATATTTATCTTACGGACGCAACAGGGATAACGTTACCTTTAATATTTATTATCGGGAATAACAGTGAAACTAAAAAATGTAAGCATTGCTTTAGCCTTTCTTCTGATTTGCAGCGGTTGCTCATTTAATTTAGACATGATCAATAAGGACAACATCATGTCTTTTTTCAAGAGGAGCCAACCAGTCAAAAACACCCCGGAAGCCCTTTATTCAAGAGGCACATCCGAGTATCAGAACGGCAATTATAAAAAGGCGCAGTCATTCTATACCCGCCTCAAAGAAGAATATCCATTGCATGAACTCTCCGTTCTGGCCACACTGGGTATCGCGGATTCTTATTTCAGCAGAAAAGAATACTCGGACGCTCAAACGGCCTACCGTGATTTTACAACATTTTATCCGACCAATGAAAACGTCCCCTATGCCCTCTATCAACTAGGGATGTGTCACTTTCTGGAAATCGAAGCGGTTGACCGGGACCAGACGGAACTGATCAATGCCAAAAGAGAATTTGAGAAACTGGTTGCCCGTTTTCCGCAAAGCAAGTTTTCCATCCTGGCTGAAAAAAAGATCCGGGAATGCAAAACAAAGATGGCCGAACATGAATTTTATATAGGCAATTTCTATTTTAAGCAAAAAAAATATGCGGCTGCGCTGCAGCGGTTTGAAGTCATCACCCGCGATTACCCCGGTGTCGGCCTGGATTTAAAAGTAGAATCATACATTGAGGAAACGAAAAAGCGGCTTGAGGCAGAAGAGAAATCAAAACAGCTCAAAGAAGAAAAGGCCAGGGCAAAAGCAGAAGCCAAAGAAAAAGTCCGGACAGAAGCATCAGAAACCAGGGCCAAAACAGAAGAAACCGTAACGAAGGCCGACGCCGAAAATAAGGATGGAGCGAAAGAAGCCGTCGCCCCATAAATCATCACACCCGTTTGTCATTTTGCTGCCGGTTGATCTTTGCAGGCGGTGAGGGCTTTCCGGAAACACAGTACCCTGTTCTACAATTCAGCCATTTTGATCGTGCGGATGATGTTCTGGCGGAAAATTTCCGGATTGTCCGTCGTGTCAACTTTAAAGCAGCTATCACCGGGAATCTCTTTTATTTCTTCATACTGATTTTTCTGCTCCTGCAGGATTTCCCATCGGCCGTCGGACGGATTGTCCTTGTCCAGTTTTCTTTTTTCCAGGCGTATTTGTACGACATTATCCGGGCAGGTGCATTCAATGATATAAAAAGGCACTCGAAGCCTTTTGGAAAGATTGACGGCCAGCGCACGATCAGAGCGGTTTTTGAAAGACGCATCAATAATGACCGGTCTGCCCCGATGAATTTTTTCGGCAGCCAGTTCTACGGCTTTTTCGTAGGTCTTTTGTGAAACATCACGGGCGTAGATCCCCTGACCGAACGTTTCATGATGCTTTTCGGCTGGATCGATATTGAGCATTTCCTTGCGCAGAATGTCTGTACGAATCACATCCGCTCCGAGGCGCGCCGCGAGCTTCTGTGCCTGATAACTTTTGCCGGAACCGATCAGTCCCGCAGTGAGAATCAGGACCGGTTTTTCCAGACGAGCAGCATACGTGTATGCGAGGTCAAAATATTTTGATGCGGTCTTCTTTATTTCCGCGCGCTCGATTTCGGGTATTTCTTTCTGGTCAAGGCGAAAACTGATGACTTTTCCGCGGACGTAAGCATAGTAGCATCGATAAAAATTTAAAAGCGCCTGTAAATCCATGTCATCAGAATATTTCAGATATGCGTGTACGAAATCTTCAGCCTGACGGGTATATCCGTTGTAATCCAGGTCCATGGTCAGAAAGGCAACTTCCGCCGCCACATCACCAAACCGGAAGCGCTCATTGAATTCTATGCAGTCAAAAATAATAATATCATCCGCCACGCAGATGTGTTCCAGATGCAAATCGCCGTGACAGTCCCGAATCTTATGCTGTGCAATTCTTTTCTCCAGGAGCTCTTTGTTGGATGCTAGAAATTTATTCACATATTCCCTGATGAAGTGGAACTGATAAGCAGGGATGGTAACATCCACGTACTTTTCGGTTTGTTCAAAGTTTTCGTCGGTGTTGTGACGAATGGTTTTGATGGATCCCATCTGGTCGATTTTACCGCCTGTCTCGGCTGATCTGTGAAAGCGAGCCACTTTTTCAGCGACGGCATCCATAATTTTTTCATCGGCCCGGTTTTGTGCCAGAAGGATTTTAAGCATTTTGTCCAGGGGAAGCCTTTTCATCCAGACGGCATATTCGATGACTTGCCCGGATCCGTCCAAAGACAGGTTTCCGCTGTTATCCTGCATAATCGGAACAACGTCGAGATAGATGCTCGGGGCAAGACGCCTGTTCAGACGAAGTTCTTCCTCACAATAGAATTGTCTTTGTTCCAGTGTCGTAAAGTCGAGAAAACCGAAATTGACGGGTTTTTTTACCTTGTAAACGTAATCACCGGCAATGAAGACGTAAGAAATGTGCGTTTGGAACAACTCAACCGTTTGAGGTTTATGCGGGTAAAAATCAGCCCGGGTCATGCTTTCAACGATGCTGGAACGACTCATGCGTTTCTCCGTGAGCGACGAACAGCAATCGAGCATCTGCCCGTCGATAGTTGACAGACCTTTAAGGAATCATCCGGGGATCATCAGGGCTAAATATTGATTTGGCCTTTCCGTTCCCTTCCAGGATCGCTTCCAAGGATACAAAAATCGTTTGTCCGGTTTCCAGCTGTCCGATAACACTACTGCAGCCGGCAGAGATCCGTTGCTGTAACAATCGCAGATTCATTTGAAATATGACTGGTTATTTGGCTTCCTTGAAGAAATCTTCCACTTTTTTAAAATTTTCATCCACGGCGCTTTTCAGATCTTCACACCCTTTTTTGTATGCCTCCATCCAGTCGGCAATCGCCTTCTTGCCTTCATCCGGAAATATCGGCGATTTTTCCCAAAATTTATTAACCATTCTTTCGGTTTGTTCCTGCAGTGCCTGCATGGCGCGGAAATTATTGTCAAAGGCGGTTTTGTTGAAAGCAACCATCTGCTTGGCGATTTGTTTCGGATCCATTGCCACCTCCGTAATGAAAATGTTATGTTTCCCTATTTTTTTCCTGTTTTTTTTGTTTGCTGTTTTTCTGCTTCAGTAAAGTAATCGGCTGCTTTTTTATAACTTGCATCAGCGGCTGCTTTGAAGTCATTACGGCTTTTCTTGTAGCTTGTGATCCATTCATTAATTGTCTTTTTCCCTTCTTCCGGGAACCACGCCGCTTTGTCCAGAATGTTTAACATGAGTTTTTCGGCCTGATCCTGCAGTGCCGACATTGCGCTGAAGCTGTTGTCAAAGACATTTTTGTTGAATTCTACCATTTGCCTGGCCATCTGTTTTTGTTCCATGACGATATCCCTCCCTGCATGTTGTTGGTTTATTGTTGAATGGTTTGAGACCTTTGTCTTGCGCACAGTTTAATGATTTTATTTCATTTGTAAAGGATTTTCTATCAGGCAGATGCCTTGTCGGTCTTTTTTAACCATTGGCTCAGTTTCGTTTTTTCATTTTCCGTCCATTTTACGGAGAAGCGGACGGCGAGGAAAGACTCATAAATTTTATCGATGGTTTTAACCGCGTTTTCAATCAGATAAATGCGCTCCAGCAACGATGCTGAAGGGTCTTCCGGCGTTTGGGTCCAATCTGTAACCGGCATTTTCATGGATTGGAAATAAAACGTATCGGCTTTAAAATTAAACTCCCATTCATTCTGATCGAAGTGAAGCTTCATGCATGCCTCTTTCACTTTCTTGCCCTGCCTGATGGCTTCCTTGCCTTCGATAAGTTCGGTGTGCAGGCCCGAACAGACAACACCCTGTGCGTATTCTCGTTTGAGCAGATGCAATTCCACTTCTTCATTTTTAGACAGGGCGATGCGGCCGTTTCTTTCTTCGGACTTGAACCATAGCCAGGTGAGAAACTCGCGGCCGATCGATGACATGTCCTCTGTGGCAACATTACCCTGCGTTTTATTTTTGAGAGCCGCCGGATGTTGCTGCGGCAGGATCCGTACAAGATTCAGGGAAAAGGTTTTCTTAAACAACTCCACAAAGTCATCAGCGACTTTGTCCGACAAAGATGAAAAATATACCTTGTTTTGTCCCACCGCCCATAAAACATCATAGAAAGAAGGGACGGGATCGATTTTGGACATGAGCTCCAGCCTGACCCGGTCTTTGATGCCTTCATTCATGGCTTTGCCGATTCGTGTTTGTCCATGCTCCGTCAAAAATTTTCTCTGCTCTTCCATGAGTCGAATCTTCATCAGCTTCGGGGAAATCTGCTTGCGGTCGATTCTGAGCGAAAAGATCAGATAGTCACCCAGCGCGTAGCTGGCTTCTTTAAAGTCGGTATCAAGGATGTCCGTCAGCGAAACCCAGCCCATCCTTTTTTCTTCTGTAGCATTGTGTGCTTCCCGATACGAGTTGCCCTTGATCCGGTTGCTGATAAAAGCAGTGAAGGCCTGCGGCATCTGTCCTTCCACTGAAAACTGCATAAAAGAGAAATTGCCCTTGATTAACCCCATTTTCTTCACCTCACAGGCGCGCACCGTATCGCATCGGGAGCTTCTCTGTCAAGGATTTATGTTTTAAGAATATCTTAATAAATCAAAGAGTTTCCATTCATGTCCGAAAAATTATCCATAGACAGCATCTTCTTTTTATGTTACGAAACCACGTCTTTTTTGGGAGTTTTTCAGGATGAAAATTAAAAAAGTCGGCATGGTTGCCAACATTGAAAAAGAAAATATCGCAGAATTTGCCGCTGCCTTGAAAAAATGGCTGGAGGGACGGGGAATGAAAGTTTTCCTGGAGGCGAACCTTGCAGCCGCCGTCGGCGGCACGGGGGGATTCAAACTCCAGGATCTGGCCGCCAGGGCGCATTTGATTGCTGTTCTGGGGGGCGACGGCACGATGCTGCGCACAGCCCGCAATATCGCGCAGCATACCGTACCGATCGTGGGCATCAACATGGGGACGTTTGGATATCTCACGGAAGTCAATTTGAACGAAACGCATGCGGCACTGGAACTTATTTTAAAAGGCGATTACCTGACGGAAAAAAGAATGATGCTGGACGTTAGAATCCGCCGGGGGAAAAGTGTCATCGGTTCGGGCATTGTGCTAAATGACGTAGTGATCAACCGTGGCAATCTGTCCCGCATTGTGGAATTGGAGACATCCATCAATGACCAGTACCTGACCACCTACAAATCTGACGGACTCATTATTTCCACTCCCACGGGGTCCACGGCCTATTCGCTTTCGGCCGGCGGCCCGATTGTGTTTCCGGGTAAGGAATTGATCATTATCAATCCGATCTGCCCCCACACGCTGACCAACCGCCCTGTTATTGTCCCCGAAGCATCGACTTTGCAGATTACGTTGTGGTCAAAAGAGAGCGGTGCAACCGTGACGCTGGACGGGCAGGAATCTTACCGGATCAGCTCCGGCGATGTCATGACCATACGAAAATCAAAATATTATACAAGACTGGTTCTTTCACCACACCGGGGTTACGGGGAGATACTACGCTCCAAACTGGGCTGGGGCAGTTTACCAACAGGTACCGGGAAAAGAAAAAATGCTTCATGAACTGAGCATTACCAACTTTGCCATCATTGACGAACTTCACGTTTCATTTGCGGAAGGTCTGAACATCATATCCGGTGAAACCGGAGCGGGCAAGTCCATTCTCATCGGAGCGGTCAGCCTTCTATTTACGGCAGGTGCAGAACTTGTGATCCGTCGCGTGATTTCGCGCACCGGCAAAAACAGGGTGCAAATCAACGGACAGATGGCCACGCTGGCAAATCTGGCCCAGATCAGCGAATCCCTGATTAACATCTGTGGCCAGCATGAACATCAGGTGATTTTGTATTCAGAAAATCACATCGATATTCTAGATGAATTCGGGGGCTTCCTCGCCGAGCGCAAGGCTTATGAAGATATCTATTCACGGCATCAGCAGATTTGCGGCCGAATCGACAAGCTGGAAGACCTGTGCCGTCACCGGGAGGAAAAAACCGACCTGATCGAGTTTCAGCTTACGGAAATCAATAACCTCAATCCCCATGCGGGTGAGGATGCGGCGCTGGCCGAAGAAAAAAAAGTGCTGTCGAATGTTCAGAAGCTTGCAGACTGGTCAGACCGGGCATACTCACTGCTTTATGCGGAAAGCGGCTGTATTAGCGCTCAGCTCAAAGAAGTGCTTGCCCGGATTGATGACATTCAGAAGATTGATCCGGGTTTGAGGCTGTCACATTCCGATATGGAAAACAGTTATGCGACTTTGCAGGAAGCGGCTCTTGTATTGCGTGATTATCGTGGAAAACTGGTTTTTGATCCCGGGCGAATTGCAGCGATTGATGACCGCCTCGACGCGATCAACCGGCTCAAGCGCAAGCACGGCGGGACGCTGGACGCCATGCTGGTTCGAAAACGGGAAATGGAAGAAGAATTGCAGCAGGTTTCCGGCGTGGAAGAAGAACTTTTGAGACTGAGGCAGGAAAAAGACGCGGTAGCCGGCGATTTGCGTGAAAAAGCCATTGTGCTCTCGAAACTCAGAACACAGGCGGCTGCTCAATTAAAAGACGCGGTGGACGCCGAGATTCATGATTTGAATATGCCGCACGCTGGATTTTTTGTTCATTTTTTGAGTCGCTGTTCAGAGGAAGAAATTTCTTATGGTCCGAAAGGCGGCGATGTAATAGAATTTTATCTTACGGCAAATGCGGGTGAAGAACCCAAGGCATTGAGCAAAATTGTTTCCGGCGGTGAACTGTCCCGCATCGTACTGGCCCTGAAAAATGTTCTGTCGCAGACCGGGTCGGTTGCTACGGTTGTGTTTGATGAAGTGGACAGCGGCATCGGCGGTGCCACGGCGGAAATTGTAGGTCGGAAATTACAGGACATATCCGCCCATCATCAGGTTATTTGCATTACGCATCTGCCGCAGATTGCCAGTTTCGGCGGCCGCCATCTGCGGGTAACCAAACGAGTGGTATCCGGCCGGACGTCCGCGATGGTGGAAGAAATTGACGAACAGCAGAAAATAGAAGAAATTGGCCGGATGCTGGGCGGTGTGGATGTAACCGAAACCGCGAAGGACCATGCCCGCGAATTGCTTGCAGCTGCAAAAGCGGCTCGCGTTTCACCCGGCAGAGGAAGGAGAAGGCATGCTGAGAAAAGCGCGCATCAGTGACGTCAAGACCATTCACCGCATGATCAATCAGTCTGCGGCAAAAGGCGAAATGCTGCCTCGATCATTGATGGATATGTATAATTCCGTGCGGGATTTCATCGTTTACTATGATGAGGATGCGCAGAAGATCATCGGTATCTGCGCGATGAATATTATCTGGGAAAACCTGGCCGAAATCCGTTCGCTTTACGTGGACGAGGCCTTCCGGGAAAAAGGCATCGGCAGGAAAA
>PHBN01000129.1 GCA_002840635.1 Deltaproteobacteria bacterium HGW-Deltaproteobacteria-1 | reverse complement strand
AGCGGTTCTGGACGTGGCCCGGAAGCACGCTAAAGCGTTTAATGCTACCTTGTATGTTGCGAGCTCCATGGAACGTGTATCAGAAAAAGAACGGCCGGACCTGGATAAGATAGAAAAACAGCTGGACTATGTCAAAACAACCATGAAGGCCGAGGGCATTGCTTGTGAAACGCATATTCTGGTCCGCGGGCTGACACCCGGAGAAGATATTGTGGACTTTGCCAAAGACAATAAAATGGATGAAATTATTATTGGCATTGAGAAAAAATCAAAAGTCGGCAAGCTTTTTTTTGGATCAAACGCCCAGTATATTATTCTGGAATCGCCCTGCCCGGTGGTCTCCGTAAAATAGAATCCCTGCAGACTTCGATCTCTTCGAATTTTCCTGCATGGATATAATAACATAAAGGCCGGTGCTTGTATCAACAAGTTCACCGGCCTTTATTTCTCACGCGCCTGTCAGGTTCTATTTTTTCCTTTTGGCGAGTTCTTCCGTCCGCAGCTCCTTGCGCAGGATCTTGCCGACCGTCGATTTTGGCAATTCCTTACGGAATTCAATTTCCGATGGGAGTTTGTAGGCGGCCAGTTTTGTTTTGCCGTATTCAATGAGTTCTTCAGCCGTCGCGGTTTCGCCTTCCTTCAGAACAACAAACAGCTTGATATTTTCGCCGCGCTTAGCATCGGGAATGCCGATAGAGCAGGCCTCCATGACCTTGGGATGCTCGTAGTACACTTCATCGACATCCCTCGGATAAACATTATATCCGCCCGTGATGATCATGTCTTTCTTCCGGTCAACGATGTAGAAATAGCCGTCCTGATCCATTGTGGCGATGTCGCCCGTATAGCACCAGCCGTTACGCAGGAGACCGGCTGTTTCTTCTGGCTTATTCAGATAGCCCTGGGTGACCTGCGGGCCGCGGATAATCATTTCACCCGGTTCGCCGATGGGCATGTCTACTTCACCCTTGTCCAGATCGACAATCCGACACTCGGTGTCCGAAATGGGAAGACCGATACTGCCGATTTTACGGACACCCTCGAAGGGGTTGGTATGGGTTACGGGAGTGGTTTCCGTCATTCCGAAGCCTTCGCAGATGACGGACCCTGCCGTTTTTTCAAAATCGTGGATCACTTCCACGGGCAGGGGAGCGCTGCCGGAGAAGAAACCCTTAAAGCATGTCATATCCGTGTTTTTCATATTCGGATGATTCAGCATGCCGATAAACATGGTTGGAACCAGTGCTCCAAAATTTGGTTTGAATTTTTTAATGGCATCCAGAAGGGGTTCCGGTTGCGGTTTGGGGATCAAGATATCTCCCCAGCCCTGATAAACAGAAAAGTTCATCGCACAGGACATGCCGAACACATGGAAGAAGGGCAGGGCGCCCAGATTGATATTATACGTACCGTGAAACTTCGGGAACCAGGCGCTTATCTGCTGCACCTGCTTGCTGATGTTGCCATGTGTCAGAATCACGCCCTTGGAAACGCCCGTTGTCCCGCCGGTGTACTGATACATGGCTACGTCATTAAATGTCAGTTTTACCTTGGGCGGATTGGGTTTTGATTTGGCAATACAATCTTTCCATTTAAAAACGTTGCTTGCCGGTTTCATGGGTTGTGACGGCAGCAGACCTTTCTTCTTGCCGACAAGCGGGAACAGAAGATTGATCGGAAACGGAAGATAGTCTCCGATGGACGTGAGAATAATCTGCTTCACTTGCGTCTTGGGCCTCAAATCGATCATCCGGTTGGCCAGGAGGTCGACAGTGACAATGAGTTTTGATCCGGAATCGTTGAGTTGATGCTCGAGTTCGCGGTCGGAATATAGCGGGTTATTCAATACCACGATGGCGCCCAGTCTATGGATGGCGTAATAGGCTACAACGCAGGGAATTACATTGGGTAGAATGATGGCAACTGCGTCGCCCTTTTTGATGCCTGCGCCAGCAAGGTAGGTTGCAAAACGGTCCACCATGTCTTTCAATTCTTGTCGTAAGACTTCAACCACGGTTTTGATGCATATACTTCTCCAGCCATTTTAACTTCCCTCCTAAGTTTGGTTAAGACGATGTGAATGAAGCAAACAATGTACCGCTGTCCTTTGTGTAATTAAAGTTGCCTGATTATTCCTCCTGTAATTTATTTAGTTATGACTTTATAAATAAAAAAAACGAAAAACTGCGGGACTTCTCAACGCGTGTTGTAGCAATTTTTTTCGGCAAAATCCATAAAATATTCCCTGCTCTGATAAATACTTTTAATATCTGATGATATTTCGAATAGTTATGGTTGACGGTTTTTTAAAAATACCAGGAAAATATTTATGCAGGTATGGTTTCCGGTCCAATGTGGGGATGGCAAAGCACTTGACACATTTATTATTTTGAGGATATTGCAGAATCAAAAGGAGATATTTATGAAAAAGAAATCAAGAGATCTGGAAAAAACATACCCGACTGCTGAATTTGTCGCCAAACTTCGTCGTCTGGCAGACGCGCTGGAGAGCGGCAAACGGTTTGCAATCATGATTGCCGGGGAGAGAATATTCGTGCCGTCCTCCGCTGTGTTTAACGTGGAGCATGAACGTGAAGGGAAAAATGAAGAAATTGAGTTTCAGATAAAATGGATCAATAAAAAATAGCAGCGGCAGGACAGTTGAAAGAGAAAAGGCGAAATAAGGCCGATTCACCGACCAGTCAAAAAAGGCAGCGACCGACATCGGCGCTGCCTTTTCATTATTGAACGGGTATAGTATATTACTCGCCTTTAAAGACCGGTGCACGCTTTTCCAGGAAAGCCGTCATGCCTTCCATGGCATCCTTGCTGGAAATGATTTTAGGGGCCCACTCACTGTCTTTACGCAGCCCCTCTTCAATTCCTTTCTCCAGGCCTACGTTCATTCCGCTGAGCACCGCGGCAACCGCCAGGGGCGGACGTTTGGCGAGAGCCATTGCGAAGGCTTCGGCTTCTTTCATCAAATCAGCCGCCGGAACAACTTTATCCACGAGGCCTATTGCCAATGCTTCGGGTGCGGACAGCCTCTTGCTGAAAAGAATAATGTCCAGCGCCTTGGATTTTCCCACAACCCTGGGTAGCCGGTGAATACCGCCCCAACCGGGGGTGATCCCGAGATTGACTTCCGGGTCCCTTGGTGATGTTGGCGATATCGGAAACATCCATGCCCGCGGAAAAACCCTTTTCACCTGCTCCCGTGATGATGACCGCGCGGGTATCCCTGCTTGTTTCGATTTCGTTTACCGCGTTAAAAAGTTCCTCCCGGATCCCAAGGTTCACGGAGTTCATCGGCGGACGATTCAAAATAATGGTCGTCACAAAGTCTTTCGTTGATACAATAATGTTTTTGTATTCCATCTTTTTTTCTCCTTTCAATATTTTTGTTCTTTAATCTGATAGCCTACAATGATGAGTCATGAGCCTACATCCTAATAGTCTAAAAGTCTACAGCCTAACAGCCTATTTGTTCTGGTGCACCAGCCGCATACCCGGATGCGGCACTTCAAAAAAGGGGACATTGGTTCCTCCCAGACTGCCGATATAGGCGGTACGACGGTCTTTTCCGCCAAAGCAGATATTGGTCGGCCGGTTAATCGTGATGCCCTGCGGGTCTTCCACATATATCTCCAGTTTGCCTTGTTGATCAATAAATCCAATAGCGTTAGCAACGGGAAAGGCAATCCACAGGTTGCCCGCTTCGTCAAAGGCGATGCCGTCGGGGAAACCCAGCTTGCCCAGGAAGGAAGGACCGAAGGTCTCTGCCTTGTCCAATAGGTTATCCTGATTGATCCGGTAGCGCAGGACACGCCGCTGCATGGTTTCGGCCACATAGACGTAATCCTCTTTTGCGTCCACTGCCACGCCGTTGGCAAAATATATGCCGTTTGCAACAATGCACGGTGCCTGATCACGTGCGATCATGATCAGACATCCGTCAGGAACAGGTGACGAAAGTGAAGCATCGATATCGGGATTTTCCGTGGAGTTCGATATCCAGAGACGGCCTGCAAAATCAAGGAAGGGAAAGTTGGGGGTGAACATTTTTTTGCCGTCGGCTTCCTTCATTAACACGCGATGGTTTCCGGAGGGCGCCACAGATTGGACTTCGCCGTTGCCGATGTTGGCAACAATGCAGTCGCCGTCTTCATCAATGCAGATGCCATTGGGCAGGCCTCCAAGGTTACCGAAGAATGTCGTGCGTCCGTCCGCTTCAATGCGCGCGCATCGTCCCCGGGCGTCGGCCGTGTAAATGCTGCCGTCATCAAGTGCCATAACACCTTCCGGTCTTGCCAGTCCGCCACCAATGGTTTTTACAGCTTTGAGATCCATGTTTGGTTATAGATCCTCTCAAATATTATAGGATGAGGTGCTCCGTTGTTTTTTTATCAAAGGTGACGCAGTGCAGCGGGATTCCGTGATGCAGCTCTTCGAGGCATTTATTGCAATAGACACAGCGCGGCTTTTCCTTCGGATCCTGTTCCCATTTTCGAATTAACCCGGGTTCTGTAATCAAAGGGCGACACAGCGAAATAAAATCAGCTTCCCGGTTACGGATCATATTCTCCATCATGGCCATGGTCTTCAGGCCGCCCACGGCAATCACCGGGACTTTTACACTTTTTTTAATTTCCCGCGCCCAGAGGCGAAAATAACCTTCCCGGGACGGTTTGTTGATTTTTGTTTTATACTCTGTTCCTTCATATTTTTCTCCACGCACGCCGGAGCTGATTTCAATCGCGTCATAGCCCGTTTCGGCCAGCAGTTGTGAGGCTTGCATTCCTTCGGCCAGGGTAAGCCCCCCTGCAAATCCGTCTTCAGCACCCAGCTTGATCAAAACGGGGTAATCTATTCCAACCGTATTCCGGATTTTCCGGTACGTTTCGCGATGCAGGCGCAGCCGGTTTAAGAGGGACCCGCCCCACCGGTCGGTCCTTCTGTTTGTAAAGGGTGAAAGAAATTGGCTGAACAGATACCCGTGGGCACCATGAACCTGAACAGCGTCAAAACCGGCCTCCAGAGCCCTGCGGGCCGCTTGACCAAACGCATCGAGAATTCCTTCGATTTCCCCGTCCGTTATTTCGCGATAGCTCCCTTTATAGTAAGGATCATCAGCAATGACGGATGGAGCCATGGGCAGTTGCTTTCTGGTTTTGACAAAACGGGCTTCGCGACCTCCGTGATAAAGCTGAACGGCAATTTTAGCGCCATGCTCATGAGCTTTTGCGCTCAGTTTCCGTAAACCGGGAATGAGTTCATCTTCTGCAATTGAATTCATAAAAGGAGAAACTTGACCGGAAGGATGAACATACATGATGGCGGAAATAATCAATCCGACGCCGCCCGCGGCAAGGTCGGAAATCAGTTTCAGCTGACTGTCTGTGACCCGACCGGTGAGATCCGACATGCCGTCATAGGTGGCGGACCGGACAAACCGGTTGCGCAAGGTTAAATTTTTTATTTGTGCTGTTTCAAATAAAACACTCATGCGTTTGGCCTTATGCCGGACAACCATATTTGTGTGTGCAAACAGACGCGATCAGAGCCTTCAACTCCGCGTGGCTAAGGAATTATCCCTCAATTCTGTTGAGCAGAACGCCGCTATGGCTTCTTCGATAAACACCGGGGCAACAGGTGGTAGATTTATATTTGGATAGTTGTCCGGTGTCAAGCATATTCATTGCGAAAAATTGGGCAGGTTTTGCTTTGTACAGCAACCGTTGTATAATTATTGAGAAATTGATTTTTTATGAAGATGTGTTTATAAATATGATTGACACACAAATAGCTTTTTTTTATAGTTCCTTGAATTATTTGAATCATACTTCTGATAAAAAGAATGAATGGACAGATTTAATATGACAGGCCGTTTGGTTACTTACTTATTTTTTATCATTGTGGTTTTGACGTCGATTCCGCTTTATTTAATTGCTTTGACGATCCGTCTGGTGACCTATCCTTTTGACCGCCGCCTGAGGTTCCTTCATCTGTTTACCTGCTTTTGGGCTTCGCTTTATTCCTGGATGCTGCCCGCCTGGAAGGTCCGCATTGAGGGCCGTGAAAATGTTCGCAAAGACGTTGCGTATATGGTGGTTTCGAATCATCAGTCTCAGCTTGATATCCTGATTGCCTTTCGCCTTTTTTTTCACTTCAAATGGGTGTCCAAAATCGAGATGTTCCGATTTCCGCTCATCGGTTGGAACATGGTTTTGAATCGTTATGTTAAACTAAAGCGTGGCGACAAGGAGAGCATCGCTCAAATGCTGAAGGCATGTGAAGTGCATCTGGATGAGGGAAGTTCCGTTTTTATGTTCCCGGAAGGGACCCGTTCCCCGGATGGCGAGATCAAGGCCTTTAAGCTCGGTGCCTTCCAGTTGGCGCACAAAAAGAAAGTGCCTATCCTGCCCATTGTGATCAGCGGAACGTGCAAGGCGCTGCCCAAACACACCATTATTTTTACCGGTGTGAAAAAATTGTACATAAAAATATTTGAAGAAATTCCCTATTCGGCTTTTAAGGACTTGTCGGTGGAGGAAACCGCGGAACTGGCGCGGCGGTTCATGATCAAAAACCTGAACGTAATGAATCAATACACAATCGGGAAGTAAGTGCTCAGGTCTTATGCTTTCAGGAGCGCACTGCCGATTTTTTTCTGCCGGATCTGCATGAGGCCTTTCTTAAGCGCCACCATTGATTCTATATCCCTGTGAAGGTAAGTGTATTCGTAAGATCCGGTGATTTCCAGGCGGTCGGTGATTTGTGAGATGCGTTCGTGAAATTCTGTCGCAGTTCTGGAAAAGGTGATCATGAGCGGGACGGGCGAGGCGTTGTTCCGGTCCAGTCTGCCGGCCGCCTCATAGGCGATAATCCGCATGGCCTGCAAAAGTGCATGAAGGGCTCCCAGTTCACTCTGCAGCATGATGTCCGGTTCAGACGAATGCTCCCGGATGGCGGCGATCAGGAGGGACAGTTGCGCGGCTGCGCCTCCCAGCAAAGGGCCCATCATGACAACGTCTTCTATTTCTCCCATGGGGACGACCATGTCCCGCCAGGCGTTTCCTTCCTTTCCCAGAACAGATTTCTTCCCGACCCGGCAGTTCTCCAGTTTAATCCCGCCGTGCGGTGAAGGCTTTAGAAAATTCATCGCCACCGGCTGTGTGACAGTGACGCCTTCTGTCGTGCGAGGTACGATAAAGGCTGTAAAACGCTTTTGCGGTGTTTTGTCGTCAGTTATGGCAATGACAATGAAAATTCCCGCTATGGGGCCATTGGTCAAATAGGTTTTCTCTCCGTTTAAAATATAAAGGTTGCCTTGCTTTTGGGCCGTTGTCGCCAGCTGCTTTGGATGGGACCCCCGACCCGGTTCGGATACGGCAAAGGACAGGGTGATTTTCCCGGCGGCCGCGGCAATCAGATACTGACTTTGCTGTTCGCGTGT
The DNA here is from genome assembly GCA_002840635.1 of Deltaproteobacteria bacterium HGW-Deltaproteobacteria-1. Taxonomy (GTDB): domain Bacteria; phylum Desulfobacterota; class Syntrophia; order Syntrophales; family Smithellaceae; genus UBA8904. The sequence goes on along the minus strand of PHBN01000129.1, from coordinate 190 downwards.
ACCGAAAATCCTGATGATGTAATGGGCAATGATCTGCTGGTAGAGCCAGGATAAGGCCAGCCCGAGATTGTAGCCGTTTCTGACGAAGGATTCTCCCGCTTTCAAAAGATCGATATATCCGCCGCCATTGCCGCCGTACATTTGGGCAATGCCGATTTTAAAAAGGCCGGCCTTGCCCATCTTTTGCCAG
>PHBN01000128.1 GCA_002840635.1 Deltaproteobacteria bacterium HGW-Deltaproteobacteria-1 | reverse complement strand
TATCGGCTTTTCAACAAAGGGCCTCAGGAACCGCTCTTTTTGTTCCTCCGTCCCGTGCTGACTGATGACCACGTTGGCCAGATCGTTGCACATGGCGGATGTGGCAATGCCCGTGTCACCATATGATATTTCCTTAATGATCATCGCCGAAGAAAACACATCAATCTCAAATCCCTTGACCGATTCCGGGATGCACAAATTAACCACTCCCATTTCCCATGCTTTATTGATGATCGGCCATGGAAATTTATGTCCCTTTTCCAGTTCCAGAATGTGGGGCGTTATTTCGTTTTTAACCAGCTTACGCACGGTTTCCACATACATGATTTGATTTTCATTGAGATTTAAATCCATAATCTGCCTTTCGTTTACACTGTGATTCAATAAGATATTATCTGGCTGTTCATGAAGCTCTGGCAAAGATTTTTTCCGCTGCGACAAGACTGATTATGGAATCACAGGTCACATCGATGGTTCTGAAAAAATCCCGCAGAGGCCGTCCGGGACCGATTTCGTAAATCCGTGAAGCGTGCCGGGCCAGTACCTGCATGTTTTCACGCCACAGGACGGAGTTGGAAAGCTGGCTGACCAGGTTGTTGATGACCGTATCAACGCTGGAGGCATGAAAGAAACCTGCATAGTTGGAAGTCACTCTGGAAGCAGTGCTGATATCAAATGATTTGCTGAAATTTTTCAAGGTTTCGGTAAAAGGCTGCTCAATTTTTTTCATAAAACGACTGTGGAAAGGCGCGCTGACGTTGAGTTTCACAAACCTGAACGTTTTGGGAGCCACAAACAGGTTTTTGCATCGATTCTCCACCTCGGGCAACGCAGCAGTGTCTCCGCTGATCACCACCTGGTTGGCGGAGTTGATATTGGCGACGTCAACCGGTAAATCCTCGATCATCTTCTTCAAGGCAGCGACATCAATGTCTTCGGAGATCACGGCGGCCATTGAGCCGACGCCCACAGGAACCGCGTCCTGCATCAGCTTACCACGCATCCGGACGATCTGCACCGCATCGCCAAACGGGATGACGCCTGCCGCGACCAGAGCAGTGAATTCTCCCAGCGAATGACCGCCGAAATAGCCGGCCTGAAATCCATACCTTTCTGCGAGGCCCCGAATCATGGCCACCTCGGTTGTTACAATGCAGGGTTGAGTGTATTCGGTCAGGTTCAATCTGTCATCTTCATTAAAACAGATCGAAGCCACATCCAGTCCCACGGCATCGGACGCCTCCTCGTAGGTTTGACGACACACGGACATTTGATCATAAAAATCCTTGCCCATTCCCTGCCTTTGCGATCCCTGCCCTGGAAAGACGGCCACTATGTCTTTTATCTCAGTCATATAAAATCCTCATTGTTCATTCTTAACAAAATGAGAGTTTTGCAAAATTATCAATTAATCTTCCGAACGCAGCATCAATCTTTTGAAATTTTAAATCCCGAATGAGCTGGATCTGAAATAACATGGATTTCAGTTCGGGCAAATGTATCAATGCCTTTATCGTTCGAGCATCTGCCTGCGTGAAAGCACAATCCATGCCATGATATCGTTGTTTATGCTCATTCGGCTAAAGGTTGAATCATCTTACCATTTACAATTAAAACAACAGAACACCCACTTGCTGTGTTCCCTTTTGACGCGTAAACTGTTTTGCACTGTGAACAGATCTTCGCTGTGTAAAAATAAATTTCTGCATGTTGAAGTTGACATTATACTACATCATGGTAGAGAGCTATTAAAACGAAGAACAGACTAAGTCAAGTTGAAATTATATCGTATTTTCTCAGATAATATTGATGATTTTACTGAATAGTAATTTTTATAACCGCCCTACCCTGGAAGTTGCGCGCGACCTTCTGGGAAAAAAGCTGGTTCGCCGGATGGACGGCGTGGAACTATCCGGAATCATTGTTGAGACGGAAGCTTACTGTGGAGCCGGAGACAGCGCCTGTCACGCACACCGGGGACGAACCGAACGCAATGCTGTCATGTTCGGCCCTCCGGGCTTCGCTTATGTGTATTTTACATACGGAATGCACTATCTGTTAAACTTGGTGACCGAGGAAGAAGGCAATCCCTGCGCCGTGCTGCTTCGTTCCATAGAGCCCCTCTCGGGACTTGAGGAAATGCAGGCGCGCAGAAAGCGCCACGGAAAAGAACTGACCAACGGGCCTGCCAAACTCTGCCAGGCGTTGGGCATCGACAAATCGTTTAACGGATGGGATGTAACGCGGGGCGACACGCTATGGGTGGAAAACCGTCAAAATGAACGTCCGTCCATAGTCTTGTCCACGCCCAGAATCGGCATTGAGTACGCCCGCAAAAAAGACCGCGAGGCGCACTGGAGATTTTTGCTTAAGCCTTAAGGATCCAGCCCTGTTTTTTCAGATGCATTTTCCTGACTGGAAAGCTCCAGAAACATTTTCCAACTGGCCAGAAAAAATGCGGCAACCACGGGACCCAAAACAAAACCTGAAAATCCGAAAGCCGCAATGCCTCCCAGGGTTGATAAAAAAATCAACAGCGCATGCATCTGAATGTCCTGCCCGAGAAGAATCGGGCGCAGCATGTTATCCACCGAGCTGATGACAATAAAACCGAAAAGCAGGATGGCAATCCCCTGCCAGATATGTCCAAGAAGCAGCATGATGATGCCGGCCGGCGCCCAGATGATTGAATTGCCGATTGCCGGCACGATGGAAAGGCCGACCATCAGAACACCCCAGACCAGCGCCCTGTCAACACCGGTAATATAAAAAACCAATCCGCCCAGCAATCCCTGAATCCCTCCGATAATAAAGGTGAATTTCAATGTTGCCTTCGACGTGACAAGAAACTCGGAAATGAAAGTTTTCATGTGCTGTTCATCAACCGGCATATAATGAGTGATTGTATCGATCAGTTTTTTCCCATCGCGTATAAAATAAAACAGGCAGTAAAGCATCACGGCAAATTCGACGAAAAACACAATTGTGTTTCCGGTCAGGGCTGACAGATTCTTGACAAGAAAATTGGCAGCAACCTTCAGGACATCAACAATTTTATCCGAGATAAACTGTTGATCCAGGTTGAAACGCGCAAGGAGCGGGTGATTGCTCAAAGAATTGAAGACCCCGTTAATCGAATTCATCCAGGAACCGCCGCTGGAATGAATGGATTGATAAAGATCGAAAGTCTCCCCGACCAGCAGGGCAAGGATAAATCCTGCCGGTAGAATCAGCGTAATCAAGACGGCCGCCAGCGAAAGGCCTGCACAGAGATTGGGACTTTTAAACCTCAACTGCAGCCACTTATACAGGGGTGAAAAAATCGCAGCCAGTAAAATTGCCCAGAAGATTGCAAAGAAAAAAGGCTTCAGGATATAACCGAACAAGAACGTCACAAACCCCAGCAGGAGAACGAAGATTAACTTGGGGAAAACGGCAAACAGATTATCAAACATGGTCCACCTCCCGAGGAATCAGACCTTCTTGAATAAGCCAGTTATCACACATCCGCAATAATCTCAAACAGGACAGCAGCATTATTTTCTTTCAATGGATTCCCAAAAGCCAGGGTATACGTTCACCGGGAACATTCATTTGCATGACAAATTCCTCCATGGTAAACTCTAAATGTGATATAAAATCACCCCAAGGAGGTATTTTTGAAAGACGATTTAGCTCTGTTGCTAAAAGCAATCTATTTTTCAGCACAAAAGCATCGCCATCAGAGAAGAAAGGACACGGCGGCCTCGCCTTTCATCAATCATCCAATTGAAGTAGCCAACCTATTATGGACTGTCGGTGAGGTTTGCGACACGACAGTCATTACTGCTGCTATTCTTCACGACACAATTGAAGATACGGATACGACCGGTGAAGAAATACGCGTGAATTTCGGCGATGAAGTTCTGGGACTGGTTCTGGAAGTCAGTGACGACAAAAATCTGCCGAAACAGGAAAGAAAACGAAAGCAGATTGTTCATTCACCCAATCTTTCAAAGAGTGCCAAACTAATTAAACTGGCGGATAAAATAAGCAACGTCCATGATATTGCCTTTGCTCCGCCGGATCGCTGGTCCCTGCAGAGAAGAATCGATTATCTGCAATGGGCCCAAGCCGTTATCGCAGGTCTGCGTGGAATTAACGAAAATCTGGAAAAGTACTTCGACAAGACACTGGCCTTGGCAAGACAAAAATTAGACAAAGAGAACAATGAAGATCACTGACCTGTTATTCCACTGCCATCCGCACAATTCCATCACTGTACCTGTCATCGTGTGAAAAAGAACATGAGACTTGCAACAGGCGGCAATAAAAACTCCTTTTCATTTGTAAGGCTCTGGATGAGCCAAAAAATGAAGATGAAGTGATTGAAGAAAAAGGAACAAAATTTGTCATCGAAAAAGACCTGTTGAATCAGTCTAAACCCATTAACATTGATTTCATCGCAACACCCCAGGGAGCCGGTTTTAAATTAACATCAAACCTCTCTCAAGAGGGCGGCGGATGCGGTTCCTGCAGTTGCTAAAAAATCTCGGGGGAGAATCTGCTCCCCCGTTTTTTTTACTCCATGATTAAAGACAACACTATCACGGAAAAACTCGATAGGGCGGATGACCTGTTGAAGCAGGGAAAATTCATCGACGCCATTGCCTGTCTGCGGGAGCTCTATGAGATTCATCCGGACGATGAATCCGTACTGCTACGCCTGGCGTGGGCGTATTGGGACAGCGGAGATAAACAGCGCTCTGTTGAACACTGGGAAATCCTTTTGGATCGCGAACTCCAGCGCAAAGTCTTCACCGGCTTTGCCTATGATGAACTGGTACGGATTTATAAACAGGAAAGACAGATCGAAAACCTGGTCGCCATTTGCGAGAAAGCGGCCAGGGTGCAGCCGGAAGATATCGGATTGCTGCAGGAACTGGGGACGGCTTATTTGCTCTCCGGCCAGAATGAAAAATCCTGTGACGCATTTAGAAAACTTACATCGATGGAAGCGGACAATCCCGTTTTTTACTGCCTGCTGGGTGAAGCCCTTCTGGCAGCCGGAAAGAATCAGGAGTTTGAAAATGCCTTTCGTCAGGCAGGCATAGTTGATCCGGAAGAGGCGGACCGCTACCTCTTTCAGGCAGCCAATTTATGCATGAAGAAGGGCCTTTTCAGCGAAGCCAAAACGTTACTGATCAATTGTCTGGAACTCTCTCCATCCAACAGTCTTTACTATTGTTCTCTTGGAGATATACTGGTTGTCACAAACGAGGTCCCGGACGCATTTGCCCAATATGAAAGGGCATGTGAATATAACCCGTCGCATACTGCAGCGTATTTTAATCGTCTGGGCGTTTCATTGATGAAAGCGGAATATTTTGACAACGCAGTTAAAGCTTTTGAATCCGCACTTTCCTTTGACGCATCGACACCCTGCCGGCAATCCCTGGAAGAAGCCCGTCACGCCTCCGGCCGCTCAAAAAAAACATCCCGTTGAAGCAGAGAATTTTTTAAGTATGTTTTCGAATTTTTTCCTTGAAGACGTGATAAAAATCTTCATCTTCCGCCATGGCCTGGCGCAATATCTTTTCCAGACTGCCGATGTCACGCTTGTTGATAATCAGATTTACGCTTTTATTGAACGCCTGCATGTTGTCCATCGTTGAAAGCGTCGCACTGACTAAAACGACATA
>PHBN01000483.1 GCA_002840635.1 Deltaproteobacteria bacterium HGW-Deltaproteobacteria-1 | reverse complement strand
TTATTCATCAATATAACGTCAGTCTGCGCAAAAAGCAATGCGGTTGATATCCTAAATTGACTTTTATCGACACCTGTGAGAGCCTGACAACAATACACAAATTGGAGAATATCTTGCGAATTATATATATCGCCGACATCCATGGCGCGTTTGACCGCGTCAAACAACTCTTGTCTGAAACGGTCGCCGATGTTTATATTATTGCCGGTGATCTTATTGATATCCCTTTCTACAATATGAACACCGCCATTAATTATCATGAGCTTCAATCCTATTTTCACGGCTTGCGCGTCAGATTGAATAAAGAATCGATGACCATCGAAGATTTTGTGGACGAGTTGCTCGATATGCCGAATACGTCGGCCGAAATAGAAGAAAACGGAACAAAGTACCAGCAATACACGATTCGCGCCCGCCGCGTCCTTCAGCAAAAATATAAAGTTCTGGAAAACATTCTTTCGACAAAACAAAAAGCGCAAATGTTCGCATTGCCCGGAAATTACGACATGGATCTGAAATACACATCGCTACATGAGCGGGATCTCCATCTGCACTGGCATTATATGAAAAATCTGAAAATAGCCGGTTATGGAGGAGCGGATATCTGGACACCGGGCATTCCGGAACGTTATGTCGTGCGTTATCAGGGAAGCGTGACTTTCGACGGCGGCCGCAATGAAATGTATAATTTTTTCAAGGCGGTAAAACCCGACATCATTGTCAGCCATCAGCCGGCGCACGGTATTCACGACCGGGTGAATCAATTCGGAACATCCGGATCGCCGGCACTCAGGCACTATTGCGACAACAATCCGGTGTTGTTGTGCCTGACCGGTCATGTCCACATGGACTGGGGATTTCAGATGAGTGAAAACACGATTTATCTTAACCCCTCCAATTTCGGCGAAGTTACCACCCTGACCGGAGGCGTCGCAGAAGGTGGTTCTTTCTACACCATTGAAATGGAGGGCGGGCAGGTCGAAAGAATCCTCTTCAGGAAGCTTGTTTTGGACCGTGTGCACGACATTGCCGATTACTATCCTCAAAACGGGCAATGGCGGGAAACGCTTGTCGACGCCGAACGGTATGCGGCCCTAAAAGAGGGTCGAAATTTCGATGCGAAGGAAGCAAAGTATTCACATATTCCGGAAGTTCAGCTTTATAATGAGATTAAACAATTTTACCGCACGTTCCAG
>PHBN01000127.1 GCA_002840635.1 Deltaproteobacteria bacterium HGW-Deltaproteobacteria-1 | reverse complement strand
AACCGTATCACCGGTCTCGTGCCGGCCAAGCTGGACAATTTAAAGAAAGATGAGCAGAGCGCTATGAACATCAGCGAAGAAGGTTTTGCCGTCTAAAAGCTTTTAATCCCGTTCAATGCAAAAAGGAGGAGCCTTGAGGTTCCTCCTTTTTTTATCTATCCGGGACTTAGGTGTAAAAAAATACAGTGAATTGCCGGCCTCCGGGGTATGTTGAATGATCAGGTTTCTTAAGTCTTTTCAAAATGGTGATAATCCTTCGGCTGTTCAAAGTTTCCACCCCAGTGCCAGCCTCGTTTGATAAACTCATATACAATGGGATGATTTGCGGTGAACGTGCCGCTGTTTCCGGGGCGATAAACGCCTCCGGCGGGTGCGATGATGCCGTTGGGATAAATCACGGGATTCTGCAATGGATTGAGGTCCACCGCGCGCCCGAAGGAATGGAGGGACAGTTTGTTGGTGTCAGCGATGACACGGAAGTTGAACGCGGATGAATTGTTGTCCGCCATGGAATCGCCGTCTTCCCATTGGTAAGAAACAATGGGAATAACTTTGCCGACCGGAAACTTTAGCCTGTCGATCAGTTCAAATATTTCGTAGATGTCGTCTTCAAGTTTTCCGTCAACAAGGATCTGCCCCTGGTGTCGCAGGCCGTCAAAAGAATAGTAGTACACATCAATCATGGACAGGGAATCTATGATTTCAAGAGGTGCTGTGCTGCCGTCAACGGCTTCGGCGAAGCTCATGGCGCTGTCGATGATTATATCTTCGTTTGGCATTTCGTAAACTCCTTGAGAATTTGCCTGAGCGTCTCCTCGTTTAGCGATACTTCACTGTAGATTGTCCGCAGGGTGCTGCAGCCAAGACGCTCATAATCCGACAGCCGCGGCGTGATGACAACGCCGGCCATGTCAATGGCTCCCGGCGAAATAAAAATATTCTTGTGGCCCTCGGCAAAGTAAGCGTCGGGGCGATGCTTCCGGCGAAGGAAAATTGTCAATCGCCAGATATTTCCGGTGAATGAACAAATGACATTCACCGGCGGTTCATCACGTTTTGTCAGGATTTGCCGCATGACTTTTAATAAATGAATAAATTGTCTCTTCATGGCGTCAGCGTCGCCCGATTCCATGACAATGACAGCACGGTCAAATTGGCTTCCCGCGGCGATTCGAACGGAAGAGACGATCTTGGTCAGGGGAAGTTTGTTCAATTCATTCAGGAACGGGAGGGAATCGGAAGGAATCATCTGGAAATGAGAATGATCAGGTGCGGATGCTCCGCAGGCCGGACCGTTGTAAAAAACGATATAATCCGGCGCGGCATCGGCAGACAGCTGCAGAAGCCGGGGCAGAGATGAGACGATGTTCTGCGGCCGGTGCCGTAGGGTGACAGCCGTAAAGTGCCGGTTGAAAATCGGTGCGGGATTACAGAGAATCAGACAGTCATCCCGGTATAATATGCTCTGCTGACCGGGAGGCAGGTTTTTCCGGCATAAAAAACAGGGGCGTTTTTTAATTGACTCCTTATCCACTGCAGCGCCGCCGCTTGCCGCGCGCGCCGGGTTGTATTGCAGAGTGATGGTATAGTTGCCGCATGAAAGATGTCTTTTCCTTATACCTGCCAGGTCACGGCACGCATCTGCGAACTCCGGCCAGATTTTTTTCTGCGAATGATAAAGAGCCTTGCAGAGACCGGACAGAGCAGTATTTGTCTCCCCCGTGAATATAGCAGAAACAGGATACGGTGAAAGTGACCGGGGCACCGTCTGAATCTGTCTGCCGGCATTGATCAGCTGTCGGGCATGAAGTTCCATCGTGCGCAACCTGTACAGATACAGGCTGTCATAAATTCTGCCGACTTTGTATTCCCGTGTCAGCCGCAGGGCCACGGCATAATCCTCGCCATAACTCACATTGGGAAAGCCGGTCTGGCGCAGAGCATTCGTGTCAAAAGCCCGAGGCGCGCCCATTCCGTTTATCCGGAGCAGATTGTTGTGGCCGTTTCGTGACGTCCATTCCCGATGATCAATGAGCCCGGGCGGAATTTCTTTCTGCCGTTCATCGACCAGAGTATAGGAACCGACGGCCATCGCGTACTGTCCCCTGCGCAGCGTATTGACGATTGTCTGCAGGGATTTCGGTGAACTGTACAGATCGTCGGAATCCAGTTGAACGGCGTACCGTCCGCAGTGCGGTGAATAAATCGCTTCATTCCAGCAGCCGCCGATGCCCAGGTCGCGTCGTTTGGGGACCAGATGCAGTATGTTCGGATATTTTGCCGCAAATGTTTTTAAAATTTTTGCTGTTTTGTCTGTCGAATGGTTGTCAACGACAATGACGTTGAACGGAAAATTCGTTTGCTGACCCAGGGCGCTTTCGAGCGCGTCGGCAATCGTTTTTTCCCGGTTGAGCACCGGGATGACAATGCTGGCTTCCCATTGAAAATCTGTCATGTCCTGCCGCGCTTTTTTTGTGCATGCCGGCAGATGCGCGCCGATTCGTTTCAAATGCTCCGTTGCGGTTTTTTCAAACTTTTTCTGACAGACAAAATTTTTTCTCGCGACATAGTTAAAATGTGTTTCGGATTTTCCGCCTTTTTCTCCCGGCTGGTTTTTTATGGATGCCGTATAAAGGAATTCCGGCAGATGAAGAATGACCGAGTCGAGAGAAATTTTCAGGCGCAAATCATAAAAAAAAGTATGGGGGTTGGCTCCGGGCGCACCGTATTTTTTCACAGCCGCGCGAATCGCTTCGACGGAAAGGATGAATAAATGACCGAAATTGAAATCATCACGGATCGATCCCAATTGATAGTCGGTAAGCGGATGCGAGTCGCGGCCGCTGGTGGCGGCTGTCAGAAAGTCCGGGTAAACGAGGCCTGCGCCGGTATCGCGGGCAACCGCGAAGAGCCTTTGCAGGGAATACTCCGGACATAGCACATCCACGGTGGAATCAACGGCCAACAGATAATCAGATGAAAGGTTATTGAAGAATGAAGACGGCCGTCGCATGTCTTTGATGACGGATGAAACTGAGGGCCAGCGGTCCGCCGCCTGTTTTTCATCCGAGGCGCTCCAGAGCAAAAAACGTCCTGATTGATAAATCGAAGGTTTCATGGAACCTCGGAACGGGGGAATTTTTTAAAAATCAGCCATCATCAGATTGAAAGCATTTTCCGCCGTGTCCTGGGCCAGTTTGGCAAGTGCCTGTTTTCTGGCGGGCAACGGATTGGTGTCGTCAAGCAGCCTGTAATCGACGGTTCCGACAATATTTTTTGTAGACCAGATGATCTTACCTGTGTCTTTCTCACGGAAACTGGCTTCGAGGATAACGGTCATTCTCTCTTCGGCGGCCAGCAGATTAGCCCGGTAGGAAAGCGCCGCCGTGCTGATATTGAGAACATTGCCGCTGATAATCGCGTCCGCCTGTTCGATGTCCGAGACGGTTTTAAAACGGTTGCTCTGGATGATCTGGTCGATAAATGCGGTGCGCATGTAGTTTTCCACTTCGGCCAGGGCCGTCCTGTTGCCGAAAGGCGCGACATAGACATTTTGTATGCGGCTGTCGATGTGTTCACCACGCGGTGCGAACGTATAACCGCAGCCGAAAACAACCCACACCATCAGAATTGTCAGCACCAGTTTTATTACGGACAACACGTTTTGTTTTTTCATGGTTTGATCCTGTCTATTGTTTTATGACAATGTTTACCAGCTTTTTGGGAACGTAAATCACCTTTACAATGGATGCGTCTTTGAGCATCGCTGCAATTTTTTCATCCGCCTGCGCGTTAGCTTTGATCTTCTCCGCATCTTCATCAATCGGGACGGTCATCCGGCTGCGCAGTTTGCCATTGATCTGAATGACGATGGTCATTTCTTCCTCACTGGCGATGGCCGGATCGAAGTCGGGCCAAGGCATTTCAGCCACAGATGTTTGATGTCCCATCATCTGCCAGAGTTCCTCTGTGATATGCGGAACGATAGGTGCCAGCAGTAACACCGCCGATTCCAGTGCTTCACGGATTACCGCCAGTGCTCTGGGGTCGTCCTTTGCCGGTCGCTTAACAGCGTAAATCGTGTTAACCAGCTCCATCACGGCACTGATCGCAGTGTTGAAATGGAAGCGGTCTTCAATGTCCATGGTAACCTTGCGTATGGTCTGGTGCGTTTTTCGTCGTAACGCCTTGAGATCGCCTTCCGCGGATAAGTCTTCTTTTACCGTCGGAACCGGTTTAATATCTTCCAGATAATCGTCAATGATTCTCCACAGGCGCGACAGAAAGCGGAAGGATCCGTCTACACCCTGTGCACTCCATTCCAGGTCCTTTTCCGGAGGTGAGGCAAACAGGCAGAAAATCCGCGCCGTGTCGGCGCCGTAACGCTGGATCAGATAATCCGGGTCAATTACATTTTTGAGGGATTTGGACATCTTTTCCGTTTTGCCGATGATGACTTCCTTCCCACAGAGGTGGCACCTGCCTTCTGTTGCCTGTTCGGGGAACAGATAGCCGTGCTCTGGGCATTTCATGGTTTCTTTGCAGACCATGCCCTGTGTCAGCAGGTTGGTGAAGGGTTCATCCACACCGATGACGCCGAAGTCGCGTAATACTTTGGTGTAAAACCGTGCATAGAGCAGATGCAGGATGGCGTGTTCGATCCCGCCGATGTACTGGTCAACCGGCATCCAGTAATCGAGCTTCCTGCGGTCCAGGCCCGGTTTTGTATCATAATCGGGGCAGCAGTAGCGGTCGAAATACCACGATGACTCCACAAACGTGTCCATGGTGTCGGTTTCTCTGGACGCTTTTCCTCCGCATTTAGGGCAGACCGTATTGACAAAATCGGGAAGCGCAGCCAGCGGGGAGCCGCCGTCAGGACTGAAGACTACCTTTTCGGGAAGGACAACGGGCAGATCTTCCTCTTTAACAGGAACGATCCCGCATTTACCGCAGTTGATCATTGGAATGGGGGCCCCCCAGTAACGCTGACGTGAAATACCCCAGTCGCGCAGACGATATTGTATCGTGCGCCGGCCTTTGCACCGGGATTCCAGGAAATCAGCAATAGCCTCCAGAACCTTCGTGTTTTCCATGCCGTCAAACTGACCGGAATTAACAAGAATACCTTCATCCACATAAGCTTCAGTCATGCTTGCCGGGTCCAGAGTCCTGTCTTTTGGCGAAATGACGACAATCAGCGGCAGGTTGTATTTTTTGGCAAATTCGAAGTCCCGCTGGTCATGTGTGGGAACGGCCATCACACACCCTGTGCCATAATCGGCCAGCACGAAATTGGCGGCATAAATCGGCATTTCCCGCCCGGTGAGAGGGTTTTTACAGTATGAATCCAGAAACAGGCCTTCCTTTTCGTAATACTCGGACGTCCGCATGAGCTTGTCCTGTTTTTTGACTTTTTCAACAAATGAACGGACATTGCTTTCGCATGGTTTCCCTTTGGCCAGTTCCATGACCAGCGGATGTTCGGCGGCTATCAGCATGAACGTCGCGCCGAAAAGGGTGTCCTGCCGGGTCGTGAAGACTTTAACCGCACCCTCACCGTTTGCCATGGGGAAATCCACTTCACAGCCGTAGCTTTTGCCGATCCAGTTTTTCTGCATCGTCATGACGCGTTCCGGCCAGCCGGGCAGTTTGTCACAGTATTCAAGCAGTTCATCGACATAGGCGGTGATTTTAAAAAACCACTGATCGAGAACTTTTTCTGTAACTTCCGTGCCGCAACGCCAGCAAAGGCCTCCTTCCACCTGTTCGTTTGCAAGAACCGTGTCGCATTTGGTGCAGAAATTGACGCTGGAGCGTTTTTTATAAGCCAGACCTTTTTCATACATCCAGATAAAGAAGAGCTGTTCCCAGCGATAATATGTGGGGTCGCATGTTGCGATTTCCCGGTCCCAGTCGTAGCTGAAGCCCATGCGCTTGAGCTGTTTGCGCATGTGGCTGATGTTTTCATAAGTCCACTTTGCCGGATGGATTTTGTGCTCGATGGCGGCATTTTCCGCCGGCATGCCAAAGGAGTCCCAGCCCATAGGATGCAGGACGTTGAATCCCAGCATGCGCTTGTAACGGGCGACCACATCGCCTATTGTGTAATTACGGACATGGCCGATATGAATTTTGCCGGACGGGTAGGGAAACATTTCCAGTAGATAGTATTTTTTCTTTTGAGTATCTTCAGAGACTTTATATGATTTTTCCTGTTCCCACTTCTTCTGCCATTTTTCTTCGATGGCAATCGGTTCGTACTTCATAAATAACTCCCAAACGGTAATAATCGGCAATTTGTCTAACATATCGGTCTGGTGCTTGCAATGCCTTTGTTCGTGGTCATGTGCGGGGCAGAAAGGGGGCAGGATGGTCAGCAATATTGATGCTGATGTCAACATGATCCGCGGTAGAATGCAATCCGTCAGGAAACAGGAGAGGTTCCTTGCGACATTCCCTGGACGCATCCTGCCTGACGCACGCCGGACAATTGCGCAATAAAAAAAGCCGGGGTGGTTTCCCGGCTTTTTTACTTCATCTTCATCAAAGACAATCAGACCATAACCGATTTCAAAATCTGTGATTCAAGCAGATCGATCAATTTCTCTTTGGAATATTTTTTCATATTCCAGCGACGCAGGGCGCGCAGGGATAACTGGTAAATAATCATGTTGGCTGTGAATGAGGCGTCTTCAAAATCAAATACTTTTCTTGCCTTTCCCTTCTTAAGGATTTCTTCCAGATGGGATACAACCTTGCTTTCCCTGGCTAGAATAATTTTTAGCAGTCGTTTTGAAAGGGCCTTTGATTCCCGGTATAAAAGCAGAATCTCATCGGCGTAGTCATAACTGTAGTAAATAAATTCATGAATCAGTGTCTTCAGCTGTTGAAGGGGATCATCCAGGCTCATCAATCCTTCCTGCTGGAAGAGCTCTTCCTCCCGTCTGTGAATGAGTTCAAAGACAAGAAAAAGAATGTCCTCCTTGCTTTTAATGAAGTAATACAAATTCCGGATATCAATGCCCGTTGCTTTGGAAATTTCCCGCATGGACGTCTGGACATACCCTTTTTTCATGAAAAGTTTTGTGGCTTTTTTAATGATCTGCATCTGTCTTTTCTGAAACAGAACGTTGCTTTTTCTTGGTTTGGATTTAGGCTCAGACAATGGTTTTTTTCTCATGGATTTTTACAACCCTTTCAAAAATCGCTGTGCATTTTTATAACAGAAATGCCCCGCCTGTCAATATAAATTGAAAAAATCGCTTGACAAAATTATCAGGGCAAAATAATTCATACAACGAATGATGGTTGTATTTTGCTTTTTTGGCAAAGGAGCTGTTTTTAATAACTTTTTCAACAAACAATCCATGAAAGCGAGGATGCATAATGAAGATTGAAGACGTGAAGAATGTGTGTGTTGTCGGTGCCGGTAACATGGGGCATCAGATTGCGTTGCAGTGCGCTCT